>CAJXSB010000056.1 GCA_913060435.1 uncultured Desulfococcus sp. | reverse complement strand
GCGACGGACAGGGCGCTGTAGCCCCGGCCAACGCCGCTGTGGCAGCCCCTGCCCGGGATATCCAGAAAAAAAAGGCGCCGCTGCCTCAGAAGAAGTCGGCGGCTGCCGCCGTCAATGTCGGCTATCTGGAGAAAGGGCTTCAGTTTCTGCGGGAGGCGAAGGCCGAACTGAAGAAGGTGACATGGCCCTCCAAGAAGCAGACCATCGGCTCGACGGTCGTTGTTATCGTGCTCGTGATGATCATTTCTATGTTTCTCGGGGTCGTGGACATGGCGCTGTCGAGCTTGATTCATATCGTGCTTCAGTAAAACGGAGAAAAAAATGGCCTTAAAATGGTACATCGTCCACGTATATTCAGGGTTTGAGAACAAGGTCAAGAAATCCCTGGAGGATCGGATCGCGTCTTCTCCCCATGCCGAAAAATTCGGTGAGGTCGTCGTGCCGACCGAGCAGATCGTCGAGCTTGTCAAGGGGAAGCGGAAGACCTCTTCGCGAAAATTCTATCCCGGCTATATTCTGGTTCAGATGGAGTTGGACGATGAGACCTGGCACATTGTGAACAACACCGACAAGGTGAGCGGTTTTCTGGGCGGTCGCGAAAAGCCCATGCCGATCTCCGAAGAAGAGGCCGCCGGCATCCTCAACCGGATGGAGGACGGCAAGCTGAAGCCCAAACCCAAATTTTATTTCGAGGCTGGTGATGACGTTCGGGTGATTGACGGGCCGTTCACCAATTTCAATGGCACGGTGGAAGATGTCAATCCGGAGAAGGGCAAGATTAAGGTTCTGGTAAGCATTTTCGGACGCTCGACCCCGGTGGAACTGGATTTTGTACAGGTGACAAAACTTTAAGTATTTTGGGTGCTTGAGTGGATCTGAAAAAAAATCGAGCGATATACCCAAAAAACGCCTTGACCAGGAGTACATGAAAAAAGATGGCAAAAAAGGTAATTGCACAGATTAAGCTGCAGGTGGCGGCAGGCAAGGCCAATCCGTCTCCTCCGATCGGTCCGGCGCTTGGACAGCACGGCGTCAACATTATGGATTTTTGTAAGGCGTTCAATGCGAGAACCGCCAATGACGAGGGGATGATCATCCCGGTCGTCATCACTGTCTATCAGGACAGGTCCTTTACGTTCGTGACCAAGACGCCTCCCGCCTCGGTGCTGTTGAAAAAAGCGGCCAAGATCGCCAAGGGTGCGGGAGACCCCAAACGGGATAAGGTGGGCAAGGTGACCCGGGTTCAGGTGGAGGAGATCGCCAAGATCAAAATGCCCGATTTGAATGCCTATGACTTGGACGCGGCCTGCAAAATCATTGAAGGTACTGCAAGGAGCATGGGGATCGAGGTAGCTTGATCGTCAGTGACAGCGGATCAATGAACAGCCGTTTTGCGGGATTATCGTGCCTGCAAGGGTAGCGGCTGGTCGTCGGAATAATGGATAAGGAGCAAGGATAAACGATGCCGAAGCGGGGTAAGAAATATATCGAGGCAAAGAAAAAGTCGAGCCCGGGAATGCTGCTCGGATTTCAGGAGGCCGTACAGCATGCGATAGAGACCTCTTTTGCGAAATTCGACGAGACTTTTGACATTGCCGTGCGGCTGGGAGTGGATCCACGACATGCAGACCAGATGGTCAGGGGAACGGTCGTGCTGCCCAATGGAATCGGGAAAGAGGTGCGGGTTCTCGTATTTGCCAAGGGGGAGAAAGAGAAGGAGGCTGAAGAGGCCGGGGCGGATTACGTCGGAAACGATGAGCTGATCGAAAAAATCAAGGAGGGGTGGTTCGAGTTCGACAAGGCTGTGGCGACCCCCGATATGATGGGATCCGTCGGCAAGATCGGCAGGCTTCTCGGGCCGAGAGGGCTGATGCCAAACGCAAAGACCGGCACCGTTACCTTCGAGGTGGCCAAGGCCGTCAATGAGCTGAAGGCTGGAAAGATCGATTTCCGGGTGGAAAAGGCCGGCATTGTCCATGCCCCTATGGGAAAAGTTTCGTTCGGCACGGAGAAGATCGTGCAGAACGCCGTTGCATTCCTGGAGACCATCATGCGCCTGAAGCCTGCATCGAGCAAGGGCGCCTATATCCGGAGCATCGCTGTGTCGACGACCATGGGGCCCGGCTTCAAGGTCGACACCGCTACCATAAAAGATTTGGTGAAGTAGATCTGTTTCTTCATTCAAAATAACAAACACCTGTCAAAGACCGTAGGTATACAAATTCTGGTTTTCTGCTGATTTGTATTTAATCGAGATGATCGGCCTGCCGAGACAGTAGCTTTCCAAGTTTACTTACCTCTGGTTTTGAACAGGCACGAAAGGGGGTGTGAACCATCTAATGAAAATGGACAAGAAGAAGTCGATCGTAGAGGAGCTCCACGAAAAATTCTCGAAATCCAAAATCGTCATTCTGACCGATTACAAGGGTTTGGATGTGGCAGCCATCAGCGACCTTCGAAAAAAACTCAACGAAGCCGATGTCGAGTTCAGGGTCGTCAAGAACACGCTTCTGGCCAGAGCTTCGGAGGATACCGATGTGGCGCTGATCAAGGAGGCGTTCAAAGGTCCCAGCGCCATCGCCCTCAGCTATGACGATCCCGTGGCACCGGCGAAGATCATGACCGAGTTTGCCGAAGGGAACGACAAGTTCGAGATCAAGACCGGTGTGATGAGCGGCAAGCAAATCGACGTCAAGGAGATCAAGGCGCTGTCGTCGCTGCCGTCTCGCGAGGTGCTCCTCGGCCAGGTGCTTTCGGCCATGAACGGCGTGCCGACGTCCCTGGTACGCGTGCTCAACGCGGTCCCGCAGAAGCTTCTGTATGCATTGCAGGCCATCAAGGAACAAAAAGAAGCGGCCTGAGAAGGATTCGTACCTGTTCTATCAAAACCAATATTGGAGGATAAGTAAAAATGGCGGATATTTCCAAAGAAGATGTTATTGAGTTCATTTCAAATATGTCGGTTCTCGATCTCTCCGAGCTGGTCAAGGAGCTCGAGGAGAAATTCGGCGTCTCGGCCGCCGCTCCGGTGGCGATGATGGCCGGCGGCGCGCCTGCCGAGGGCGGTGCTGCCGCTGCCGAAGAGAAAACCGAATTCGATGTCATCCTGAGCGCCGCGGGCGACAAGAAGATCCAGGTGATCAAAGAGGTTCGCGCCATCACGGGCCTCGGCCTGAAGGAGGCGAAGGCGCTGGTGGACGAGGCGCCCAAGCCGGTAAAAGAGGGCGTGCCGAAGGATGAGGCCGAAAAGATCAAGGGCCAGCTGGAGGAGGCGGGCGCCCAGGTCGAGATCAAGTAGCGCCGCTTTGCCAAGCTTTCAGAGCATTCCATTATTATGAGTTCCATGACAATGGGATGGGGCCTTTCTTGCCGCCTCATCCCATTGTCGCCGTTTCAGAATACCATTATCCATTGGAGACAATATGACGGGAAAGCCTTTAGCGGCTACCAAACGCATACGGAAAAATTTCGGGAAAATTAAGCGGATTATCGATATTCCTGATCTTATCGGAATGCAAAGGGAGTCTTACCGACGTTTTCTGCAGATTGACGCCCCCCCGGAAAAGCGTGAAGAGACCGGGCTGCAGGCCGTGTTTAAATCGGTCTTCCCCATCAAGGATTTCACCGGGAGCGCATCCCTTGAATTTGTTTCGTACCGTTTTGCTGAAACCAAGCACAGCATGGAGGAATGCATCGACCGCGGCATGACCTATGAGCTTCCTGTTCGCATCACCGTCCGCCTCGTCGTGTACGACATCGACAAGGAGACGGGGGTCTCCAATATCCGCGATATCAAGGAGCAGGAAATCTATTTCGGCACCCTTCCGCTGATGACCGAGAAGGGCACCTTCATCATCAACGGGACGGAGCGCGTGGTCGTGAGCCAGCTGCATCGGTCTTCCGGCGTTTTTTTCGATCATGACAAGGGGAAGACCCACTCCAGTGGAAAGGTGATCTACTCGTCGAGGATCATCCCGGTCCGGGGGTCTTGGATCGATATGGAGATCGACCCGAAGGACATTGTCTACATCCGCATTGACCGCCGGCGCAAATTCCCGGTGACACTGCTGTTCAAGGCCTTCGGCTACACCTCCGAGGACCTGCTCTCCTATTTCTACGACACGCAGAAGATCGAAGTCGAGGGGGAGTCGTTTTACAAGGTTTTCGAGGAGAAAGCATTCAAGGGCCAGCGGGCATCCCAGGACATCCTGCTTCCCGAGACCGGGGAAGTGGTGGTCCGGAAGGGGCGGATCTTCACCCGGCGGGCCATCCGTCAGCTCAAGGCAGCGGGCGTCCAGCGGATCCCCATCAGCGTCGATGACATCCTGAACGGCTATTTCGCCTTTACGCTTCAGGCGCCGGAAACCGGCGAGATTATCGCCAAGGCCAATGACGCCGTTGACGAAGCAATGCTCAAGGAGATCGTTCAAGCCGGCGTCGACCAGTTCGATCTGTTGTTGATCGACGGGGTCAGCACCAGCGATTCCATCCGGAAGACCCTTCTGCTCGACAAGGTCGAGACCAAGGAGGAGGCGCTGATCGAGATTTACCGGCGGCTTCGGCCGGGCAACCCGGCGACGCCCGAGGTGGCCCAGGACTTCATCGACCACCTGTTCTTCAAGTCGTCCTACTATGACCTGTCGGGCGTGGGGCGCATGAAGATCAACCTCCGGCTCGGCATCGACACCCCGGTGGATGTGCGGACCCTGCGGAAGGAGGATATCCTGCTGACCACCAAGACCCTGGTGGAGCTTCGGGACACCCAGGGCGTGGTGGACGACATCGACCATCTGGGCAACCGGCGGGTGCGTGCCGTAGGCGAGCTTCTGGAGAACCAGTACCGCATCGGCCTGGTCCGGATGGAGCGCGCCATCAAGGAGCGGATGAGCCTGCAGGAGGTCGACGCGCTCATGCCCCACGACCTCGTGAACCCCAAGCCGGTTTCCGCCGTGGTCAAGGAGTTCTTCGGCACGAGCCAGCTCTCCCAGTTCATGGACCAGACCAACCCGCTTTCCGAGACGACGCACAAGCGCCGCCTGAGCGCCCTGGGGCCCGGCGGCTTGACCCGGGAGCGCGCCGGCTTCGAGGTCCGCGACGTCCACCCGTCCCATTATGGCCGCATCTGCCCCATCGAGACCCCGGAGGGTCCGAACATCGGCCTCATCGTCTCCCTCAGCACCTATGGCCGGGTGAACGACTACGGTTTCATCGAGACGCCGTACCGGGTCGTCAAGGACGCCACTGTTTCCGACGAGGTCCGCTACCTGAGCGCCTTCGAGGAGAAAAAGCATCCCATTGCCCAGGCCAACGCTCCCATGAACGAGGAGAAGCAGTATATCAACCCGAAGGTGACCTCCCGCGTGGCCGGGGAGTTTGAGATGGTCGACCGGGAGAACATCGAGCTGATGGACATCTCGCCGAACCAGCTCGTCAGCGTTTCGGCATCCCTGATTCCCTTCCTGGAAAACGACGACGCCAACCGCGCCCTCATGGGCTCCAACATGCAGCGGCAGGCCGTGCCGCTGATGCAGAGCAAGGCGCCCCTGGTGGGGACGGGGATCGAGGCCGTGGTGGCCAAGGATTCCGGCGTGGCCGTGGTGGCACGGCGCGACGCGACGGTCCTGGATGTCGAGGCATCGCGCATCCTCCTCAAATACCACCAGTCGGAGGATCCGTCGGAGAAGGTCGTCGACCCCATCAACCTTGCCAAGTTCGTCCGGTCGAACCAGAACACCTGTTTCAACCAGCGCCCCCTCGTCCACAAGGGCCAGGAGGTCAAGGCCGGTGAGATCATCGCCGACGGCCCCGCCACCGAGAGCGGCGAGCTGGCGCTCGGCCAGAATGTCACCGTCGCCTTCATGCCGTGGGGGGGATACAATTTCGAGGACTCCATTCTGGTCAGCGAGCGGCTGGTGCGGGACGGGGTCTACACCTCGGTCCACATCGAAGAGTTCGAGGTCGTCGCCCGGGATACCAAGCTCGGCAAGGAGGAGATCACCCGGGATATCCCCAATGTCGGGGAGGAGGCGCTTCGGAACCTCGATGACAGCGGCATCGTCCGGCTGGGCGCCGAGGTGAGGTCCGGGGATATCCTGGTCGGCAAGGTAACGCCCAAGGGCGAAACCCAGCTCTCCCCGGAGGAGAAGCTGCTGCGGGCCATCTTCGGCGAGAAGGCCGGTGATGTCAAGGATACCTCCCTGCGGGTGCCGCCGGGGGTCGAGGGGATCGTCATCGACGCCAAAGTCTTCTCACGGCGGGGCGTGGAAAAGGACGACCGGACCCGCTGGATCGAGGACGAAGAGATTTCCCGCTTTGAGCGGGACAAGGACGACGAAATCGCGATTATGGGAGAGGTGGTCTGGGAGAGGATCGCCCGCCTGGTGGTCGGCCAGAAATGTTCGGTCCCCCTGAAAAAAGGCAAGTCGGTGCTCCTCCAGAAGAATGTGGAAATCACCCAGGAGATGCTCGACAGTATCAGCCCCCTTTCCCAGCTCGAGGGGATCGTCCTTGAGGACGCCGACCTGACCGATCAGGTTCACAGCATTCTCGACCTGTACCGGGAGCAGAGTGACCGCTGCCGGCTCAATTTTGAGCAGCGGGTGAGCCGCTTTGAAAAAGGCGATGACCTGCCGCCGGGTGTGATCAAGATGGTCAAGGTCTACGTTGCCATGAAGCGGAAGCTCTCTGTCGGCGACAAGATGGCCGGGCGTCACGGCAACAAAGGCGTGGTGTCGAGAATCCTTCCCCAGGAGGACATGCCCTATTTTGCTGATGGGACCTCAGTGGACATGGTGCTGAATCCCCTGGGCGTGCCGTCCCGGATGAATGTCGGGCAGATTCTCGAGATTCATCTCGGCCGCGCCGCAAAGGTGCTGGGCGAGCAGATCGATGAGATGATCCGGGAAAAGGATCTTTCAGGGCTCCGGGAGAAGCTCCGCCGGATTTTTCGGGCGGAGAAGCTGGATGCCCTGAGCGGTGCCGAAGTCGAGATGATCGAAAAGCTGGATGAGATGGACGAAGAGACGCTGCTCCATTTCTCAACTTTTTACAAGAACGGCGTTCACATGGCGACGCCGGTATTTGACGGCGCCAAAGAGAACGAAATCAAGACGCTTTTGGCGGAGGCGGGGCTCTCCAGGACGGCCCAGACGACCCTGTATGACGGTCGCACGGGCGAGCCCTTTCGGGAGAGGATTACCGTCGGTACGATGTACATGCTGAAATTGCACCATCTGGTAGATGACAAGATACATGCCCGTTCCATCGGGCCCTATTCACTGGTCACGCAGCAGCCCCTTGGCGGCAAGGCGCAGTTTGGCGGCCAGCGGCTGGGGGAGATGGAGGTCTGGGCTATGGAAGCTTATGGCGCGGCGCACGCGCTGCAGGAGTTCCTGACGGTGAAATCGGATGATATGGCCGGCCGGACCAGAATGTATGAGAAGATCGTTAAAGGACAGAACGTCCTGGAACCTGGTATCCCCGAGTCCTTCAAAGTTCTGACCAAAGAATTGCAGAGCCTGGGGTTGGACATCACCCTCATGCAGAACGAAAACTGACACGCCGTTTTCGTTCGGTTTAACGCCTAAAGCTTCAAAGGGGGATCAATTTGGAGACTCTATACGATTTTTTTGCAAAACCCATGGACCCGAAACATTATTTCGGGGTCAAGATCGCCTTGGCATCCGCAGAACAGATTCGGGAATGGTCCCATGGGGAGATCAAAAAGCCGGAAACTATCAACTACCGGACCTTCAAGCCGGAGCGTGATGGGCTTTTCTGTGCAAAAATTTTCGGTCCAACCAAGGATTACGAATGCAACTGCGGCAAATATAAACGGATGAAGCATCGCGGCGTCATCTGTGAAAAATGCGGCGTCGAGGTGATCCAGTCCAAGGTGCGGCGCGAGCGCATGGGGCACATCGATCTGGCAACCTCGGTGGCCCATATCTGGTTTCTGAAAAGCCTGCCGAGCAAGATCGGCAACCTGCTGGATCTGACCCTCAAAAACATGGAAAAGGTCCTCTATTTCGACAGCTACATCGTCGTCGACCCCAAGGATACCGGCCTGACCAAGGGGCAGCTGCTGACCGAGGAGAAGTACCGGGAGGCTCGGGAGCTCTACGGGTATAAATTCGATGCCGGTATCGGCGCCGAGGCGGTCAAGGTGCTTCTGGAGGAGCTCGACCTCGAGCAGCTCCACCGGGAGCTTCGGGAGGACATCAACACGACAACCTCCATGGCCAAGCGGCAGAAGCTGTCGAAGCGGCTCAAGATCGTGGATGCCTTCCGGAGATCGGGAATCAAGCCGGAGCAGATGATCATGGACGTGATCCCGGTGCTGCCGCCCGATTTGAGGCCGCTGGTGCCCCTGGAGGGCGGCCGGTTTGCCACGTCGGATCTCAACGACCTGTATCGCCGGGTGATCAACCGGAACAACCGGCTGAAACGCCTGGTCGACCTCAATGCACCCGACATCATTGTGCGGAACGAGAAGCGGATGCTTCAGGAATCGGTGGACGTCCTCTTCGACAACGGCCGACACGGGCGGGTGATCACCGGGACCAACAAGCGTCCCCTCAAGTCCCTGAGCGACACCTTGAAGGGCAAGCAGGGGCGCTTCCGCCAGAACCTCCTGGGAAAGCGGGTCGACTATTCCGGCCGAACGGTTATTACCACCGGGCCCAATCTTCGCCTGCACCAGTGCGGCCTTCCCAAAAAAATGGCCCTCGAGCTATTCAAGCCGTTCATCTACTATCGGCTCGAGCAGAAAGGCCTTGTCTCGACGGTCAAAAGCGCCAAGAAAATGGTGGAGCGGGAAGTTCCGGAGGTCTGGGACACCCTCGACGAAGTGGTTCGGGAATACCCCGTCATGCTCAACCGGGCCCCGACGCTCCACCGGCTCGGCATCCAGGCTTTTGAGCCGACACTGATCGAGGGCAAAGCGATACAGCTCCATCCCCTGGTCTGTACGGCGTTCAACGCCGACTTCGACGGCGATCAGATGGCCGTGCACGTCCCGCTGTCGGTGGAGTCCCAGATCGAGGCCCGGATCCTGATGCTTTCGAGCAACAACATCCTTTCGCCGGCCAATGGAACGCCCATCATCGTTCCCAGCCAGGACATCGTCCTGGGGATCTATTACATGACGCGGGAGGTGCCGTTCTCCAGAGGGGCCGGAAAGCGCTTTGCCAACATCGAAGAGGTGCGCTCGGCCTTTGACGCCAATGCCATCGACCTGCATGCCAAGATTTCTGTCCGCATGGAGGGCGAGATGGTCGAGACCACGGTGGGGCGCGTCCTCCTGTGGGAGATCATCCCCAAGGACAGCCTGCTCAAAATGCGTCATCTGCAGACGGCGGATGAGGACGCCGCAACGGCGGTGCTGGAAGAAATCAAGGGCGGCGCCGATTTCGTCGAGATGGTGCAACAGCATTCGACGAGCAGTGACGTCGAGGCCGACGGGATGCTCGGGTTCCTGCGAAACGACGAGTTTCAGCGGATATTCAATGCCCGCCCCCAGGATACGGCGGCAGTCTTCGAGCTCTCCGAGGGTGACGTGAGCAGTATCATTTTTGCCGACGGCGCCCACCACATCTTCAAGGTGCTCGAAAAGCGCCCGGATATCCCCTTTGACACGGTCAACAACGTCATGGACAAAAAGTCGCTCCGTGCCCTGGTCGACAAGGTCTACCGAAATCTGGGCGCCAAGGCGACGGTCATTCTCTCCGACCGGCTCAAGGACATCGGCTACAAATACTCGACGCTGGGCGGGCTCTCCATTTCCATCGACGCCATGATCATCCCGGAAAAGAAGTGGGATATCCTCAAGCAGGCCGACGAGCAGGTGACGGAGATCGGCCGGCAGTACACCGAGGGCTTGATCACCCAGGGCGAGAAGTACAACAAGGTCGTCGATATCTGGGCAAAGGCGACCGACGACGTCGCCAACGAGATGATCGACGCCATGAAGCGGGCGCCGCTGACGGACGACGAAGGAAATCCGCTGCTTGACGATAATGGGGAGCCGATCCTCATGGAAGGCTTCAACCCCGTCTTCATGATGGCCGACTCCGGGGCGCGAGGCAGCAAGGACCAGATGCGGCAGCTGGCGGGGATGCGCGGCCTGATGGCCAAGCCGTCCGGGGAAATCATCGAGACGCCCATCACGGCGAATTTCCGGGAGGGGCTCTCGGTGCTTCAGTATTTTATTTCCACCCACGGCGCCCGGAAGGGGCTCGCCGACACCGCCCTAAAGACCGCCAACTCCGGGTACCTGACTCGGCGCCTGGCCGACGTGGCCCAGGATTGCGTGGTGACGGAGCCCGACTGCGGCACGGTTCGCGGCGTCGAGGTGGAGGCACTGATGGAGGGCGGCGAGATCATCCAGCGCCTTGGCGAGCGTGTTCTGGGTCGGACCGTGGCGGAGGAGGCTGTCCGCGACCCCTACACCGATGAAATCATCGCCCATATCGGCGACGAGATCGACGAGGCGGTGGTGGCCAAGATTGAAAAAGCCGGCCTGACCAAGCTGAAGATCCGGTCGGTCTTGACATGCAACAGCAGCCAGGGGGTCTGCGCCGGCTGCTATGGCAGGGATCTGGCCCACGGCCGCCGGGTGGAGGTCGGGCAGGCGGTCGGCATCCTGGCTGCGCAGTCCATCGGCGAGCCCGGCACCCAGCTGACCATGCGGACCTTTCATATCGGCGGTACCGCCAGTCGGCGCGTCGAGCAGGCCGACATCCGGGCCCGTGTCGAAGGCACCATCCAGTTCATCGATGTCAATGTCGTGAGAAACGCGGACGGCGACCTGATCGTCATGGACCGGCAGGGCGGTGAATTCGCCATTATCGGGAAGACGGGGCGCGAACTGGAGCGGTTCCCGGTGATCTACGGCGCCCACATTCTGGTCCAGGACGGCCAGGAGGTGAAAATCGGCGACCTTCTCGTGGCCTGGGACCCCTTCACCACGCCCATCATCACCGAGGTGGACGGCGTCATCCGCTACAGCGATATCGCGCTGGGCAAGACCCTCCAGGAAAAGGTCGACCCCGTGACCGGTAAATCGAGCCGGACCATCATCGAGTCCAAGATGGCGGAGGTGCGGCCGCGGCTGACGATCAAGGGGCCGGACGGCAAAAAGATCCGCTATCCCCTGCCGGTGGAGGCCATCCTCCTGGTCGAGGACGGCGACGCCGTCAAGGCGGGTGACGTGCTGGCGAAGCTGCCCCGGGCCACCACCAAGACCAAGGACATCACCGGCGGTCTGCCCCGTGTTGCAGAGCTTTTCGAGGTTCGCCGGCCCAAGGAGACGGCGGTGCTGAGCCGGATCGACGGCTATGTTTCCATCGCCAAGGGCCCCAAGGGGAAGCAGAAGGTGACGGTAACCCCCGTCGACGGCGGTGAAGTGGAGGAGTACCTGATCCCGCGCGGAAAGCACATCAATTTCTACGAGGGCGATTACATCCGGGCGGGTGAGCCCCTCATTGCCGGCGCCGCCATTCCACAGGACATCCTGACCATCAAGGGGGAGGTCGCTCTGGCCCGCTACCTGGTCAACGAGGTTCAGGAGGTCTACCGCCTCCAGGGCGTCCGCATCAACGACAAGCACATCGAGGTGATCGTGCGGCAGATGATGCGCCGCGTCAAGATCAAAGAGGTGGGGGATACGGAGTTTATCCTCGAGGAGCAGATCGACAAGAGCCTGTTCGACCAGGTGAACCGGGAGGTCAAGGCCAAGGGCGGCAAGCCTGCGGTGGCGGAGCCGCTGATTCTGGGAATCACCAAGGCGTCCCTGAGCACCGACAGCTTCATCTCCGCAGCCTCCTTCCAGGAGACGACCAAGGTGTTGACCGAAGCGGCCATTGCCGGCGCCGAGGATTATCTCCGTGGGCTCAAGGAAAACGTGATCATGGGGCGGATCATTCCCGCCGGAACCGGATTCCCGTCTTACAGCGAGCTGGAGATCGAATCCGCATGAGGAATAAAATGTATTGACATGTCGTTTTGTTCTGGTTATAAAAAAGAATTTTGTCGTGTATCGATAACGTTGCGATTTTGATTAAGAGATAGGGGTTTTTATGCCGACCATAAACCAGTTAGTGCGAAAAGGTAGACAACGTATCAAGAAAAAGACCAATACCCCGGCATTGAAGGGTGCGCCCCAGAAGCGCGGGGTCTGCACCCGCGTTTACACGTCAACGCCGAAAAAGCCGAACTCGGCTTTGCGGAAGGTCGCCAGGGTGCGGCTGACGACGGGTATCGAGGTGACCGCCTATATTCCGGGGATCGGCCACAATCTTCAGGAGCACTCCGTTGTCCTGGTTCGGGGGGGTCGCGTCAAGGACCTGCCCGGTGTGCGATATCATATAGTCCGAGGCACTCTGGACACGCTGGGCGTGGCGGACCGCAAGCAGGGCCGGTCCAAATACGGTGCCAAGAAACCCAAATAATATATTGGAAATGGTGTGACGTATGCCAAGAAGAAGAGAAGTTCCCGAAAGAATCATTATCCCGGACCCCAAATACGGCAGCAAGCTTGTCGCACGGTTTGTGAAGTCCATCATGCGCGACGGCAAGAAGAGCGTGGCTGAAAAGATCCTCTACTCGGCGTTCGACATTATCGAGGAAAAGAGCAGCGAGGCGCCGCTGAAAGTCTTCGAGGGCGCCATGGAGAACGTGAAGCCGACCATCGAAGTCAAGTCTCGACGCGTCGGCGGCTCCACCTACCAGGTGCCGACGGAGATCCGCCCGTCCCGCCGGACGGCCCTGGCGATCCGATGGATTATTGATTTTTCGAGAAAACGTTCGGAAAAAGGGATGGCCAAGAAGCTGGCGGGAGAACTGCTGGACGCGTCCCACAACAGGGGCGCTTCGGTGAAGAAACGGGAAGACACCCATAAGATGGCCGAGGCCAACAAGGCTTTTGCCCATTTCCGCTGGTAGCCGACAGTCGAGGCGCCGGGGGAGATCGGCCGATATCATCCAGGCCCATCCGCGGTGGGCGGCAACGCGAAGCTAGACCAAAAATCCCGGTTTGAGGGGGAGGACGATTAAGATGGCGAAACAAAAGTTTGAGCGGAAAAAATCGCATGTGAATGTAGGGACGATCGGTCACATCGACCACGGCAAGACGACGCTGACGGCGGCGATCACGAAAATGGCCGGGCTTCGGGGCAAGGCGGACTTTGTGCCCTTCGACCAGATCGACAAGGCGCCGGAGGAGAAGGAGCGCGGTATCACGATCGCCACGGCCCACGTGGAGTACGAGACGGAAAACCGGCACTACGCGCATGTGGACTGCCCCGGCCACGCCGACTACATCAAGAACATGATCACGGGCGCAGCCCAGATGGACGGCGCGATCCTGGTGGTGGGCGCCGACGACGGACCGATGCCCCAGACCCGGGAGCACATCCTCCTGGCACGCCAGGTGGGTGTTCCGAAGATCGTGGTGTTTCTGAACAAATGCGACATGGTCGACGACGAGGAATTGATCGAGCTGGTGGAGCTGGAGCTCCGGGAGCTTCTAGACAAATACGAATTTCCGGGGGACGACACGCCGATCATCCGCGGCAGCGCGCTGAAGGCGCTGGAGAGCGACAATGCGGACAGCGAAGAGGCCAAGTGCATCTTCGAGCTTCTGGACGCGGTGGACAGCTATATTCCGGAGCCGGAGCGGGACATCGACAAGCCCTTCCTGATGCCCATCGAGGACGTGTTCAGCATCTCGGGCCGCGGCACCGTGGTAACGGGCCGTGTGGAGCGCGGCAAGGTCCTGGTGAACGATGCGGTCGAGATCGTCGGCATCCGTCCGACGGCCAAAACGGTCTGCACCGGCGTGGAGATGTTCCGGAAGCTGCTCGACGAGGGCCGGGCGGGCGACAATGTGGGCCTGCTGCTCCGGGGCACCAAGCGGGACGAGGTGGAGCGCGGCCAGGTCGTGGCGAAGCCGGGCAGCATCACCCCGCACACCAAGTTCGAGGCCGAGGTCTACATTCTGAGCAAAGAGGAGGGCGGGCGCCATACGCCGTTCTTCAGCGGCTATCGTCCCCAGTTCTATTTCCGGACCACGGACGTGACGGGCATTCTGTCGCTTCCCGAAAACGTCGAGATGGTCATGCCGGGCGACAATGTGAAGATCACCGGAGAGCTGATTACGCCGATCGCCATGGAGAAGGAGCTGCGGTTTGCCGTCCGTGAAGGCGGCCGTACCGTCGGCGCCGGCGTGGTGAGTGAAATTATAGAATAGTTAGGACCATTGGAGCTATGATAACGAATACAAAGATCAGAATACGGCTGAAAGCCTACGACCACAAGCTGCTGGACCAGTCGTCGGCCGATATCGTCGACACGGCGAACAAGACCGGTGCGAAGGTTGTCGGGCCGATTCCCCTGCCGACCAGAATCAATAAATATTGTGTGCTCAGGTCCCCTCACATCGATAAGAAGTCTCGAGAGCAGTTTGAGATGAGAACCCACAAACGGCTGCTGGATATCCTCGACCCAACCCAACAGACGGTCGACGCCCTGATGAAGCTCGATCTTTCCCCCGGGGTGGATGTGGAGATCAAGCTGTAGCAGGACGATAGGAGAGTTAGAGCGATGTGCAAAGGATTGATCGGTAGAAAATTGGGGATGAGCACCGTCTATTCCCCGGAGGGCCGACAGATTCCGGTGACGGTGATCGAGGTCGGGCCCTGTACGGTGACCCAGATCAAGACTGAGACGACGGACGGCTACAATTCCCTTCAGCTCGCCTTTGGCCAGCGAAAAGAGAAGCGCATGACAAAGCCGGTCCAGGGGCACCTCCGGAAGAGCGGGCTCGCTGTGGCGGCGGCGCTGCGCGAGGTTCCCGTGGACAACCCGGACGAGTTCAACCTGGGTCAGGTCATCTCCGCGGAGATTTTCAATGTCGGCGAAAAGGTGGATGTCACCGGCAAAACCAAAGGCCGCGGCTTTTCCGGCGTCATGCGGCGACATGGATTCGCCGGCGGCAAAAAGACCCACGGCAGCCACAGCCACCGCATTCCCGGTTCCATCGGGTGCAGCGCCTGGCCGGCCAAGGTCACCAAGGGACGCCGGATGCCCGGCGCCTACGGAAATGATCGACAGACCGTGCGCAATCTCGAGATTGTCGACATCCGGCCGGAAGAGAATCTGGTGCTGCTGAAGGGTGCCATCCCCGGATCGAAGTCGGGTTTGGTCATCGTAAGAAAAACTAAATTCGCGAAGTAAAATCGTATGAGGCCCCGCGAAGGCCGTGCTTCTAACCAGGGCGCGGTCAAGTAAGGGGTCGGCGAGGTTTGTTATGGCAGTTGTAGATGTGTTGAATAGCAAGGGCGAAAAGGTGTCTCAGGTAGAGCTTTCGGATGAGATTTTCAACGTCCCCGTTCGGTCGGACATCCTCCATGATGTCGTCAAGATGCAGCTGGCGTCCCGGCGGTCGGGGACGGCATCGGTGAAGCGCCGTGGCGACGTCAAGGGAAGCACCAAAAAGCTTTTTCGCCAGAAGGGAACCGGACGGGCGAGGCGCGGTGACATCAAGTCCCCCCTCCTGAGAGGCGGCGGCGCCGTCTTCGGCCCTTCCCCCAGATCTTATGCGTACAAGGTCCCCAAGAAGGTCAGGCGACTGGCGCTGAAAATGGCGCTTTCGAGCAAGCTTCAGGAGAACGAACTGACCGTGGTGGACCGCCTGGAACTGGAGCGGATCAAGACCAAGGCCTTTGCCGAGGTGATCCGTGCACTGGACAAGAACAATGTTCTGCTGGTGACCGACGCGGCGGATGAGAAACTCATTCTTTCCTCCCGGAATCTTCCCGGTGTCAAGGTGATCAAGGTCGAGGGCCTCAATGTCTATGATATCCTGAAATGCAAGGATGTCATTCTGCTTGAGCCCGCCGTAAAAGCGATCGAAGGGAGGCTTTCCGCATGAATTATTACAATCTGATTATACGCCCTCTGGTAACGGAGAAGACAACGATCCAGAAGGAGCTCCACAACCAGTTTTCGTTTGAGGTGGATCCGAGGGCCAACCGCGTTGAGATCCGGAAAGCGATAGAGAAGATCTTCAATGTCCGGGTGGCCACCGTGAAAACCCTGCATGTCAAAGGGAAGGTCAAGCAGCGCGGACGGATCATCGGCAAGCGGAAAGACTGGAAAAAGGCGATCGTTACATTGATGCCTGGGGAGCGGATTGACTTTTTTGAAGGCGTTTAACAATTAGGAGTTGTAATGGCAGTTAAGAGGATTAAACCGACATCTCCCGGTCGCAGGTTCCAGGAATACGCCACCTTTCAAGAGATTACCCGCAGTGAGCCGGAAAAGAGCCTGCTCCGGGTGCTCAAGAAAAAGGGCGGGCGAAACAACAACGGCCGGATAACGTGCAGGCATCGCGGCGGCGGGCACAGGCGCCACTACCGCGTCATCGATTTCAAACGGGACAAGATCGGCATTCCCGCCAAGGTCGCCGCGATCGAATACGATCCGAACCGGAGCGCCAGAATCGCGCTGCTCCACTATGCCGACGGCGAAAAGCGTTATATCCTGGCCCCGGTCAACCTGGCGGTGGGCGACGATATCATGTCCGGGCCGGAGGCCGACATCAAGCCGGGGAACTCCCTACCGCTCAAGAACATCCCCCTGGGTACGCTGATCCACAATATCGAACTCCGGGTGGGCAAGGGCGGCCAGATTGTCCGTAGCGCGGGCACTTTTGCCCAGCTGATGGCCAAGGAAGACCGCTACGCACAGGTCAAGCTCCCCTCGGGCGAGGTGAGGATGGTGCTGTTGACCTGCCATGCGACCATTGGTCAGGTGGGCAATGTGGTGAGCGAAAACATCGCCCTCGGAAAAGCCGGCCGCAAGCGCTGGCTGGGCAAACGGCCCAAG
>CAJXSB010000055.1 GCA_913060435.1 uncultured Desulfococcus sp. | reverse complement strand
GACGAGAAGGTCTATTCCGCGCCGGTCATCCAGGAGAAGATCAGCGGAGGCGAGGCCCGCATCACCGGCAACTTCACCACCGAACAGGCCCGGGACCTGGCCATCGTCCTCCGGGCCGGCGCGCTTCCCGCCCCGGTCAAGGTCATGGAAGAGCGCACCGTCGGGCCGTCCCTGGGCGCCGACTCCATCCGGAAGGGGCTCTTCTCCATGATCGTGGGGAGCATTCTGGTGGTCATCTTCATGGTCATCTACTACCAATTCTCCGGGATCATCGCCGACATCGCTCTGGCCCTCAACATCCTGCTCATCGCCGCGGGCCTGGCCGGATTCCAGGCGACCCTGACCCTGCCCGGCATCGCCGGCATCATCCTGACCATCGGCATGGCCGTGGACGCCAACGTGCTCATATTCGAACGCATCCGCGAGGAGCTTCGGATCGGAAAAACCCAGCACGCGGCGGTCAACGCCGGCTACGAACGCGCCACGCTCACCATCATGGACGCCAATGTCACGACCCTGATCGCCGCCCTGGTCCTGTTTCAGTTCGGCACGGGCCCCGTCAAGGGGTTTGCCGTCACCCTGAGCCTCGGCGTCATATCCAGCCTCTTCACGGCGCTTTTCGTGACGAGAATCATCTTCGACTATCTGCTTATCCACCGTCGGGTCAAAAAGATCAGCATATGAACCGGGCGCCGGACGGCGGCAGGATCCCCAGGACCGAACTCTTCAACCAAGGATAACGAACCATGCAGTTTATCAAACCCGACATCAACATCGATTTTATCGGCAAAAGGACGCTCGCCTATGGGGTATCCGGCGCGCTGATCCTGCTCAGCATCATCACCCTCCTCATCCACGGCGGGCCGAAATACGGGATCGACTTCGCGGGCGGCACGGTCATCCAGGTCAAGTTCGCCGCGCCGGTGACCCCGGACGCGATCAAGCAGGGCCTCGCGGAGATCGGCATCGAACAGCCGACGGTCCAGGTTTTCGGAGAGGCCCGGGAAAACGAGTACCTCATCCGGACCGACGTCTCCGAACAGGCCTCCGAGGGACTGCAGGAGAAGATCGGTGGAACCATGAAGGCCGCCACCGGCGTCGACGCGGAGATCCGCCGCGTGGAAATGGTCGGCCCCCAGGTCGGCAAGGACCTGCGGGAAAAGGCGCTTTTCGCCATGTTCTACGCTCTTTTATTCATCACCATCTACATCTCGGGACGCTTCGAGCTGAAATGGGTGCAGTCGGGGATCATGGTGGCCATACTCATCGGTGCGGTCTACCTCCTGTCGCTGATGAACGTGAGCACGCCGTTTCTGATTCTGTCTGCCCTGATCGTCAGCCTGGTGCTCTTCTGGTTCCTGCAGTTCCGGTATGCCATGGGGGCGATTGTCGCGCTGATTCATGACGTCACCATCACCGTCGGCATCTTCTCCCTCTTCGACAAGGAGTTTTCCCTCCCTATCATCGCAGCCCTTTTGACCATCATCGGCTATTCGTTGAACGACACCATCATCGTGTTCGACCGAATCCGCGAAAATCTGAGAAAATACACTAAAAATCCATTGGATGTCATTATCAACAAAAGCATCAACGAAACCCTTTCCAGAACGATTCTGACATCGGGGACCACGCTGGTCGTCGTCCTGGCCCTCTTCTTTCTGGGCGGTGGCATCATCCACGATTTCGCATTCGCGCTGATCATGGGGATCTTCGTCGGCACCTATTCATCCGTCTATGTGGCCAGCCCGATTCTGCTTGCATGGGAGAAAGCCACCGGCAGACGATAGGCTGGAACGGCCGGGGAACCTGATACATTGGACTCCGAATTCATCCACAGGCTCACGCCCTGGTTCCGGCTGCGAAGCGTCCCGGGGATCGGCAGCCTCCTCTATCGGCGGCTCATGGATCGGTTCGGCTCGCCCGAACGCGTGTTCCAGGCCTCCCCCGGCGACATCAGCGGCGTAGAGGGCGTTTCGGCACGGCTGGCCGGAGCCATCCATCGCCACCCATTGACCGATGCCGTCAAAAAGGAGCTTGATCTGATCGATCGGAGTGATTACTCCATTATACCCATGAACGATCCGGGCTATCCGGCGCTTTTGTTGGAGATCCCCGATCCTCCGCCGTTTCTCTATGTGTACGGAAATCTCGGCGACTGCATGGGCAACATCGCCGTCGTTGGCTCTCGAAGCGCCACCCCTTACGGACGCGCCACGGCAGAGAGGCTCTCCTCCGAGATGGCGGCTGCCGGCGCCACCATCGTCAGCGGCTTGGCCCGGGGGATCGACACCGCCGCCCACCGGGGGGCCCTCGCTGCCGGGGGAAAGACCATCGCTGTTCTGGGCTCCGGTCTCGAGCGGATCTACCCGGCCGTCAACCACGATCTCTTCCACGAGATTGCAGCTTCGGGTGCTGTGATCACGGAGCTTCCATTAAAGGCGGGCCCGGACGGGCACCATTTCCCCGTACGGAACAGAATCATCAGCGGCATTTCACTCGGGACCGTCGTTGTCGAGGCCGCCCGGAAAAGCGGATCGCTTATCACGGCACGCATGGCCTTGGAGCAGAACCGCGAGGTTTTTGCGGTGCCCGGCAGTGTTCGCTCGTCCAAAAGCGCCGGCACCCATTATCTCATCAAGCAGGGCGCCAAGCTGGTGGAGGCCGCAGCGGATGTCTTTGAAGAGCTTCCGCCGACTGCAAAACTCTCTGCAGACGCCCCGCCGAAGGCAGCGGGAACGACGGAGGCGCCGCTGCAGGAGGCGATGGCTCTCTCGCCGGAAGAGCGGCAGGTCATGGACGCCCTGAACCCTTATCCCGTTCACATTGACGTCCTTGTCCGACAGCTGGACATGGAAGCGGGTCGGATATCCGCAATCCTTTTACAGCTGGAACTGAAGGGTCTGGCGAACCAGGCGCCGGGAAAAATGTTCTCGAAGATGGACCGCGTGCATTAGGATCGCCATGAGAAATCAAATCACAACGCCGCCCAAACGGGGTGCATTAAGGCATCCACATCGCCGCCGGAGCGGTGATCCGGATGCCCGCGGCACCGAAGCCAGAAAAAGAGCGTTAAGGCCAGAAAAAAACGTTACGGCCAAAAAAATCGTTAAGGATGGATAAGTTGAGCAGCAAACCGCTAGTTGTCGTTGAGTCCCCCACCAAGGTCAAAACCATCAAAAAATACCTGGGCAAGGTCTTCAATGTGGCCGCCACGGTCGGGCATATCAAGGATCTGCCCTCAAAGGAGATGGGCATTGACATCGATAAAGGGTTCAAACCCAAATACCGCGTTATCCCCGGAAAGCAGAAGGTGATCGCCTCCCTCAAGAAGGAGGCCGGAGATGCGGAGGACATCTACCTGGCGCCCGACCCGGACCGGGAGGGAGAAGCCATTGCATGGCATACGGCCGAGATTCTCAAAAAAAAGGGCCGGAGATTTCACCGGGTTCTCTTCCACGAATTGACGGAGACCGGTATTCGCGAGGCCATGGACACCCCGGAGCCCCTGAACGACAACAAATACGACGCACAAAAAGCCCGGCGGATTCTCGACCGCCTTGTGGGCTATCAGATATCGCCCCTGCTGTGGCGGAAGGTTAAAAACGGCCTCAGCGCCGGTCGTGTGCAGTCGGTGGCCGTCCGCATCATCTGCGAACGGGAGAAGGCGATTCAGGCCTTCGAGCCCGAGGAATACTGGACCATCACCGCCCGCCTGGCCGCCCAGGCGCCGCCGCCGTTTACGGGGAAGCTGGCGAAAAAAAACGGGAAGAAACTGACCATTCCCGATGAAGCCGCTTCAAATGCCATCCTGGCCGAGCTTTCGGGAAAGAAGGCCATTGTCGAAAAGGTCCTCAAGAAAACGACCCGCCGGAACCCGGTGCCGCCGTTCACCACCAGCAAACTTCAGCAGGATGCCATTCGGAAGCTGCGGTTCTCCGCCAAGAAGACGATGATGGTGGCCCAGCAGCTCTATGAGGGCATTGAGCTGGCCTCCGGGGAGCCGACCGGTATGATCACCTATATGCGAACCGACTCGACCCGGATCGCTGCCGAGGCCGCAGAAGAGGCCCTGTCACTGATCCGGGAGGATCTCGGTGCCGACTACGCCGCGCCAAAGCCGAGATTCTTCAAAAACCGGAAAAAGGTCCAGGACGCCCACGAGGCCATCCGCCCGACGTCGGTCCGACACACGCCCGAGAGCATCAAGGCCTTCCTGACGGCAGACCAGCTGGCCCTCTACACCCTGATCTGGAAGCGGTTCGTTGCGTCCCAGATGCAGCCGGCCCTGATCGACAACAACACCGTCACCATCCGCATCGGCGACTACCAGTTCAAGGCCAGCGGCTCCGCAATCAAGTTTCCGGGGTTCATGGCCCTCTATCTGACGGCGGAAGAGGAAAAAGGGCGGCCCGACCAGGCCAGAACCATGCTGCCGGACCTTGCCGAGGGGGATGAACTCGCTCTCGACGGTTTCGATCCAAAGCAGCACTTCACCCAACCGCCGCCGAGATTTTCCGAGGCGTCCCTGGTCAAGGAGCTCGAAGAAAACGGCATCGGCCGGCCGAGCACCTATGCCACCATCCTCTCCACCATTCAGGAGAAGGGGTATGTGGAAAAGATCAAGGGCTATTTCCGCCCGAGCGAACTCGGGCTGATCGTGAACGATCTCGTGGTCAAAAGCTTCCCGGACATCTTCAACGTCGAATTCACGGCAAAAATGGAGGACGACCTCGACCGGGTCGAGGCGGCGGAAATCGACGCCAAAATGATCCTGAAGGACTTTTACGCCCCGTTCTCCACCGAGCTCGATGCCGCTGCCGAAGGCATGCTGAGCATGAAGGGCGTGGGGTCCGCCACCGGGCTCTCCTGCCCCAAATGCGGCAGCGAACTTCACATCAAGGTGGGCAAGAACGGCCCGTTTCTGGCCTGCAGCAGCTATCCCGAATGCAATTTCAGCCGGGACTACACCCGGGACGAAAAAGGCAATATCCAGATCATTGAACCCGTCTCGAGCGACGCCATCGACAAGACGTGCGAAAAGTGCGGAAAGCCCATGGTCATCAAACGAGGCCGCTATGGAACGTTTCTGGCCTGCAGCGGCTATCCCGATTGCAAATTCACCCAGTCCGCCAGCGCCGACGTCGGCGGGCAGTCGACCGGTGTCACCTGCCCCGAGCCGGGATGCGGCGGGGAGCTGGTGGAACGACGCTCCAAGCGGGGAAAAATCTTCTATGGCTGCAGCCGGTTCCCGGAGTGCAAGTACGCCATCTGGGACAAGCCGGTCAACCGCCCCTGCCCGCAATGCAACGCCGGCTTCATGGTTGAAAAAACCACCAAGAAGGACGGCACGTTCCTCAAATGCCTCAATCCGGCCTGCGGCTTCAAGACCACCGACCCCGACCCCGAGGACGCCTGAAGCAGGCGCCATCAAAAACGTTGACACAATGGAAAAAGCCTGCTACGTAGAGTCATCCCATCTAAGAGGAATATCATATATCAGGAATGACCTATTACTAAAAACAACGTAAATTAAGAATAATTTATTCAGAATAGTTTATAATGATCTATTTGACCATTATCAGCATTATTATTCTCATTATCGTTCTCCTTCTTGGGGTACTTCTCCCCATCGAGGCAGAAAAAGGTTGATAATGGCCTGACGACAACACGACAGAACACTCCAGAATCCGTTATCAGCTCAAGGCCGATAACGGATTTTTTTTTGGAGGAGAAAGACTTGGGGCAATGAAAAGCGACAATGCAAAAAAAGGGCTGGAGCGCGCCCCCCACCGGGCGCTCTTTAAGGCGATGGGGTATACCGACACCGAAATCCAGCGTCCGCTGGTGGGCATCGCCAATTCGGCCAACAGCATCGTTCCCGGCCATATCCATCTCGACAAGATCGTCGAGGCGGTCAAGGTCGGGGTCACCATGGCCGGCGGCACCCCCATCGAGTTCGGCGTCATCGGGGTCTGCGACGGCATCGCCATGAACCACATCGGCATGAAATACTCCCTGGGAAGCCGGGAGCTCATCGCCGACTCCATCGAGGTCATGGCCACGGCCCACGCCCTCGATGCCCTGGTGCTGGTTCCCAACTGCGACAAGATCGTGCCGGGCATGCTCATGGCTGCCGCCCGCCTCGACCTGCCGACGGTGGTGGTCAGCGGCGGGGCCATGCTCGCCGGCCGCCACCCCCGGACCGGCAGAAAAGTCGACCTGATCACCGTATTCGAGTCGGTCGGTGCGGTCAAGTCCGGCCGAATGACCGAATCCGAACTGCTGGAGATCGAGGAAGCGGCCTGCCCGACCTGCGGGTCGTGCTCCGGCATGTTCACGGCCAACTCCATGAACTGCCTCACCGAGGCGATCGGCCTGGGCCTGCCCGGCAACGGGACCATCCCCTCGGTCATGGCCGCCCGAATCCGCCTGGCCAAACAGGCAGGCATGGCGGTGATGAGGCTGTATGAAAAAGGAATCACCCCCAGACAGATCCTGACCCAGCAGGCCTTTGAGAACGCCCTGGCCGTGGACATGGCGCTGGGGTGCTCCACCAACACCGTTCTCCACCTGGCGGCCATCGCCGCGGAAGCCGAGGCGGACTTCGACCTGAACATGATCAACACCGTCAGCAAGAAGACCCCCCATCTCTGCTCCCTCAGCCCGGGGGGAAAAGACCACATCGAAGACCTCAACCGTGCCGGCGGCATCCCCGCCCTCATGAAGACACTGGCGGCGTCCGGCCGGATCCACGGGGAGTGCATCACCGCCACCGGCAGGAGTGTGGCGCGGAACATCGAGGGGGCCGAGGTTCTCGACCCCGATGTCATTCGCCCCGTCGATGCCCCCTACCACGAACATGGCGGGCTGGCGGTCCTGTTCGGGAACCTCGCGCCCGAAGGCTGCGTCGTCAAGCAGTCGGCGGTGCGGGAAGAGATGATGCAGCACGAGGGGCCGGCACGGGTCTTCGAATCGGAGGAGGCCGCCTCGGAGGCGATCATGGCCGGAGAGATCCGGAAAGGCGACGTGGTGGTGATCCGCTATGAGGGCCCCATGGGCGGCCCGGGCATGCGGGAGATGCTGACGCCGACCTCGACCATCGCCGGAATGGGCCTTGACGCCCATGTCGCCCTGTTGACCGACGGCCGGTTTTCGGGCGGCACCCGCGGCGCGTCCATCGGGCACATCTCCCCGGAAGCCATGGCCGGGGGGCCCATCGCCCTGGTTCGCGAGGGAGACATCATCGCCATCGACATACCGAACAATGCCATCACCCTTAAGGTCGCAGACGAAGCCCTCGCATCGAGACAAGCCGAATGGTCTGCCCCCGAGCCTCGAATCCAGCGGGGATATATGTCCCGGTACGCCCGCATGGTCTCTTCGGCCAGCCGCGGCGCCGTGGTGCAGAATCGATAGCTGCCGAGGATCGTTGAGTCTTACCGCATCAAGGAGGTAATCATGAAGTTAACCGGCGCTCAGATCCTGATGAAAGCACTGAAACAGGAAGGCGTGAACACCATCTTCGGGTATCCCGGGGGAGCGGTCATCGACATCTACGACGAGCTGGTCAAGACGGATATCCGCCACATCCTGGTCCGCCACGAGCAGGGCGCAGTCCACGCGGCCGACGGCTATGCCCGTGCCAGCGGTGGCGTTGGCGTCTGCCTGGTGACCTCGGGGCCCGGCGCCACCAACACGGTGACGGGCATCGCTTCGGCCTACATGGACTCCATCCCGCTGGTGATCATCACCGGCCAGGTCCCCTCCCACCTCATCGGCAACGACGCATTCCAGGAGGTGGACATCGTCGGCATCACCCGGCCCTGCACCAAGCACAACTATCTGGTGCAGAAGGTCGACGAGCTGGCCCAGATCATTCAGGAGGCATTTTTCATCGCCCGATCCGGACGGCCCGGCCCGGTGCTGGTCGACCTTCCCAAAGACGTCATCAACGCCGTCACGGTCTATCATCCACCGAAGAAGGCCAAAATGCGGTCCTACAACCCGACCTACAACCCCAACATGAAGCAGCTCCACAAGGTGATTGAGCTGGTGAGAATGGCCCGGCGGCCCATGATCTTCGCCGGCGGCGGCGTCATCCTCTCCAAGGCCCATAAGGAGCTCACGGCATTCGCCCGCCGGGCGCAGATCCCCGTCACGACCTCCCTCATGGGGCTGGGGGCCTTTCCCGCCACCGACCCCCTCTGGCTGGGCATGATCGGCATGCACGGCACCTACCGCTCCAACAAATGCACTGCCGGCTGCGACCTCCTCATCGCCATCGGCGTTCGTTTCGACGACCGGGTCACCGGCAAGACCGACGCCTTCGCCCCCCAGGCCCAGATCGTCCACATCGACATCGACCCGACATCGATCCGGAAAAACATCCCGGTTTCGATCCCGGTGGTGGGCGACTGCCGGATCACCCTGGGCCACATCAACAAGCTCCTGGAAAAGGAGGACCTGGGGAACCTCTCGGAGAAGCGGAGCGGCTGGTTCGCCCAGATCGCCGGATGGAAGGCCAAGACCCAGCTGGCCTACGAGCAGGGCACCGACATTATCAAGCCCCAGTTCGTCATCGAAAAGCTCTACCAGATGACCGACGGGGAAGCCATCATCACCACCGAAGTCGGCCAGAACCAGATGTGGGCGGCCCAGTACTACCATTTCAACGATCCCGGCCATTTCATCACCTCGGGGGGGCTGGGGGTTATGGGCTTCGGCCTGCCCGCGGCCATCGGCGCCCAGGTGGCCTGCCCGGACAAGGTCGTGGTCGACGTGGCCGGCGACGGCTCCATCCAGATGAACATCCAGGAGATGGCCACGGCCGTCCAGTTCGGCCTGCCGGTCAAGGTCGTCATCCTCAACAACGGCTATCTGGGGATGGTGCGGCAGTGGCAGGAGCTCTTCTACGAGAAATGCTATGCCTGCACCTGCATGGAGCACGCTCCGGATTTCGTGAAGCTGGCCGAAGCATTCGGCGCCGTCGGGCTCCGGGCCACCCGGCCCGAAGCGGTGGAAGACGTGCTGGCAGAGGGCCTTTCGGCCAAAAAGCCCGTTATCATGGACTTTGTCGTGGAGAAGGAGGAGGGGGTCTACCCCATGGTGCCGGCCGGCAAGCCCATCACCGAGATGCTTCTGGTCTGACGGGACGGCAGCCCCGTGCGAATCGATCCCAATCGTGAGGAGTCTTTTATGCTTTCAGAGGAAAAACATGTACTGTCCATCCTGGTCGACAACCAGCCGGGGGTCCTGTCGAGAATCGCCGGGCTCTTCAGCGGCAGGGGCTACAACATCGAAAGCCTCTGCGTGGCCGAAACCGTCGACGACAATGTCTCCCGCCTGACCATCGTCACCCAGGGGAACCAGCCGGTCGTCGAACAGGTCAAGAAGCAGCTCAACAAGCTGATCAACGTCATCAAGGTCCACGAGCTGACCGGCTCGCGATATGTCCATCGGGAGCTGGCCCTGATCAAAATGAGCGCCAAGCCGGACAGCCGGGCCGAGATCCTCAGGATCGTTGACATCTTCCGGGGGAAGATCGTTGATGTAGGCCCGGAGCACTACACCATCGAGGTCACCGGCGACGAGGGCAAGCTGGAGGCGCTGCTGACCCTGCTGAAGCCCATCGGCATCAAGGAGATCGCCCGGACCGGCGCCATCGCCCTTTTCCGGGAACCCAAATAGTTCATTTCATCGTATCCATACTTTATTTCAACGAAGGAGAAACATTCACATGGCAAAGATTGATTTTGGCGGCGTTATGGAAGAGGTCATCACCTCCGAGGAGTTCACCCTGGAAAAGGCGAGGGCCGTGCTTGAAAAAGAAGTGGTGGCGGTCATCGGCTACGGCGTGCAGGGGCCGGGCCAGGCCCTCAACATGCGGGACAACGGGATCCAGGTGATCGTCGGCCAGCGCGAGGGCGGGGCGTCGTGGGACCGTGCCGTTGCCGACGGCTTCGTGCCGGGGGAGACGCTTTTTCCCATCGAAGCGGCAGCCAGCAGGGCCACCGTCATCCAGTACCTCCTCTCCGACGCCGGCCAGGTGGCCATGTGGCCCAAGGTCAAAGCCTGCCTCAACGAGGGCGACGCGCTCTATTTCTCCCACGGCTTCGGCGTGGTCTATAAGGACCAGACCGACATCGTGCCGCCGGAAAACGTCGACGTCATCCTGGCGGCGCCCAAAGGGTCCGGCCGCACGGTCCGGACCAATTTCCTCGACGGCAGCGGCATCAACTCCAGCTTCGCCGTCTTCCAGGACGCAACCGGCAGGGCCCGGGAGAGATGCCTGGCCCTTGGCATTGCCATCGGTTCGGGCTATCTGTTCGAAACGACCTTCGAAAAAGAGGTCTACAGCGACCTTACCGGCGAACGCGGGGTCCTGATGGGCTGCCTGGCCGGCGTCATGGAGGCCCAGTACAACCTGCTCCGCCGCAACGGCCACAGCCCCAGCGAGTCCTTCAACGAGACCGTCGAGGAGCTGACCCAGAGCCTGATCCGGCTGGTGGCCGAAAACGGCATGGACTGGATGTTCGGCAACTGCAGCACCACGGCCCAGCGGGGGGCCCTTGACTGGGCGCCGCGGTTCCGGGATGCCGTTGCCCCCGTGTTCGAAGCGCTCTACAAGAGCGTCCGCGACGGCAGCGAAACCCGGCGGGTCCTGGATGTCAACAGCGCGCCCGACTACCGCGAGAAGCTGAACGCCGAACTGGACGAGATCAAGAATTCCGAGATGTGGCGCGCGGGCGCGTCCGTCAGGGCCCTCCGCCCCGAAAACCGAAAACAATAATCCGGCATGTACCGGCGCGGGGCGGACCCCGCGCCGGAGCTGCATGGCGGCATCATCACCAAAAGGAGATCCGTGATGGAACCGGTCCTGCTCTACGACACCACGCTGAGGGACGGCACCCAGGGAGAAAACATCAACTTCTCGGCGGAGGAGAAGATCAAGATCGCCCAGCGACTCGATGACATCGGCATCCATTACATCGAAGGCGGGTGGCCGGGTTCCAACCCCAGAGACCGGCAGTTCTTTGAACTGGCCAAAGGGATCCGGCTCCAGCACGCCCGCCTGGCCGCCTTCGGCTCCACCCGGCGGCCGGGCATCCTGCCGGGGGACGACCAGAACCTGGCGGCCCTCCTCGAGAGCGGGACGCCGGTGGTCACCATCTTTGGAAAGACATGGGACCACCACGTCAAGCTCATGAGCAACACCCTGGAGGAGAATCTCTCCATGATCGAAGAGACCGTCGCCTACCTGAAGCAAGAGGGACGTGAGGTCATCTACGATGCCGAGCATTTCTTCGATGGATACCGGGACAATCCCGAATACGCCATCCTGACCCTGAAGGCGGCCATCCGCGGCGGCGCCGAGATGGTGGTCCTCTGCGACACCAACGGCGGCAGTCTTCCCGCATTTATCCGGGAGGGCTTCCGGGCGGTCACCTCGGCCGTCGGGGGGGGAGGCCTCCGCCTGGGCATTCACACCCACAACGATTCCGGCATGGCGGCGGCCAACAGCGTCGAGGCCGTGGACGCGGGCGCCGTCATGGTGCAGGGAACCGTCAACGGATACGGCGAACGGTGCGGCAACGCCGATCTGGTCACACTGATCCCGATCCTCGCCCTCAAGATGGGGCGGCCCTGCATCTCCCCGGAGAACCTCAAGAAGCTGCGGGGGCTGTCGCGCTTCGTCAGTGAGACGGCCAACATCGTCCCCCTCAACTCCCGGCCCTTCGTGGGCAAAAGCGCCTTCGCCCACAAGGGCGGCATCCATGTCAACGCCGTCATGAAAGATCCGAGCGCATACGAGCACATCGATCCGGCCCTGGTGGGCAACAGCCGTACCGTGCTGATCTCGGACCTGTCGGGAAGGAGCAACATCGAATACAAGGCCCGGGAGATGGGAATGGAGATCGGGTGCAACGGCTGCGACAGCCGGAAGATCGTCCAGGAGATCAAGCAGCGGGAGCAGGAGGGGTACCAGTTCGACGCTGCTGAGGGATCCTTCAAGATCCTGCTGGAAAAGCTGACCGAACAGCACAAGCCGGCATTCGACCTCGAATCCTTCCGGGTCGTCATCGAAAAGGAGAAGAACCGTCCATGCAGCTCCCATGCCATCGTCAAGATCTCCGTCGGGTGCAAGGACGAAATCACCGCGGCCGAGGGGAGCGGGCCGGTCAGCGCCCTCGACAACGCCCTGCGGCGGGCGCTCCACCAGTTCTTCCCCGACGTGGACAGCATGCACCTGGTCGACTTCAAGGTGCGGGTGATCGACGGAAACGCCGGCACGGCGGCAAAGGTCCGGGTGCTGATCGAGTCGCGGGACCAGGACAACCTCTGGAGCACCATCGGGGTCTCAGAGGATATCATCGAGGCGAGCTGGCAGGCCCTGGCGGACAGCTTCCAGTACAAGCTGGCCAAACAGCAGAATTTACAATGTCTTGACTAAAGGAGCATCCCATGACAGAACGCGTATACATATTCGACACCACCCTGAGGGACGGCGAGCAGTCCCCCGGCGCCAGCATGAACTCGGCGGAGAAGCTTCGGCTGGCCCTCCAGCTCGAAAAACTGGGCGTCGATGTCCTGGAGGCCGGCTTCCCCGCCGCATCGGAAGGCGATTTCGAGGCTGTTTCCAGGATTGCATCCAAACTCGAACGCACCCAGGTGGCCGGGCTCTGCCGGGCCAACAAGGCCGACATCGACCGGGCCTGGCAGGCGGTGAAGCATGCCAAAAATCCCAAAATCCATACCTTCATCGCCACATCCGACATTCATCTCAAGTACAAGCTGAAGATGGACCGGGACCAGGTAATCGCCGCCGCGGTGGAAGCGGTCCAATACGCCAAGTCCCTGTGCGACCAGGTGGAGTTCTCCGCCGAGGACGCTTCTCGAAGCGATCGGGACTACCTGTGCAAGGTCTTCGGCGCGGCCATCGCGGCCGGGGCCAATGTCGTCAACCTGCCGGATACCGTTGGCTATGCCATTCCCAGCGAATTTGCCGAAATGGCCCGGTATGTCATCGACCACACGCCGGACATGCACCGCGCGATCCTGAGCGTCCACTGCCACAACGATCTGGGCCTGGCCACGGCCAACACCCTGGCCGCCATCGGTGCCGGCGCCCGCCAGGCCGAGGTGACGGTCAACGGCATCGGCGAGCGGGCCGGCAACACCTCCCTGGAGGAGGTGGTCATGGCGCTTCGGACCCGCAACAACTTCCTGCCCATGACCACGGGAATCCGAACCGAGCACATCTACCCCACCAGCCGCCTGGTGAGCATGATCACGGGCATGATCGTCCAGCCCAACAAGGCCATCGTCGGGGCCAACGCCTTTGCCCACGAGGCCGGGATCCACCAGGACGGCGTCCTGAAAAATCCCATGACCTACGAGATCATGCAGCCCGAGATCATCGGCCTCAACGCCAACAAGCTGGTACTGGGGAAGCACTCGGGACGCCATGCCCTGCGGGACCGGCTGCGGGACATGGGCTACGACCTCTCCGACGAAGAACTGAAGCTCGTCTTCACCAGGTTCAAGGAGCTTGCCGACAAGAAGAAGCATGTCATGGACGAAGACCTGGAAGTCATCGTGACCGAAGGCATCCTGAGGACCGAGGAATACTTCCAGCTGACGTATCTGCACGTCTCCGCAGGGACCTCGGTCATGCCCATGGCCAGTGTTGAACTGAGCATCAACGGCCGCAACGTCCGCGGTGCGGACTGGGGCAACGGCCCCATCGATTCGACGTTCAACACCATCGCAAAACTGACGGGCACCAGCTCCGAGCTGCTCCGGTTTACGGTCTCGGCCCTGAGCGGCGGCACCGACGCCCAGGGCGAGGTGACCGTCCGCCTGCGCGAAAACGGCCTGGTGGCCCTGGGCCGCGGCTCCGACCCCGATATCATCACCGCCAGCGCCAAGGCCTACATCAACGGCCTCAATCGACTCGAATACCTGAAGGCCAACCCGGTGCAGGCCTCCCAGCAGACTGTTTAGCCGCCCGGAAAGCCGCCTGGAAGGCCGCAGCTGGGCCTTCCAGCGGCACCCTGTCGATGAAACCGGTCCACCGACGGAACAGCACATATCGAGATCGGGGGATCGGCGCCCCGATTTGACGGAACCGGTGGAAGGCGGCGTCACGCCCGCCTTTTCCGCCGTCCCTCGAAAAATTCGATCAGGCCGTACCAGACCGCCAACATGGCGCCGCCCTCGTCCAGGTTGCCGATGAACGGGATATTGTCCGGGATGAGCTCGATGATGCCCGCGCCGGGGTTGAGCATATAGATGCCTCCCAGAACCGCCAGGAGATAGACCACAAAGGCCGGGACTCCGCGATCGGACAGCGGGGTCGTCAGAAAACTGCGCTCCGTCTTGTCGGTGGGCTGTTCCATCTTCATCCCTCCCTTTCTCTGTTTCCGGCCGCAGAAAGCGCCTGAAAGAACCGCAGCACAAACGGCTTTCTGCCGGCGGTCCGCAGGTAGGTTACGTCCGGATGGCCCAGGGCGATGACGGCGTGAACGACTTCGCCGCCGGGCAGGCCGAGAAAACGCCCGATGGACGGATCTTTTTTCATGGCCGCCACCGCAAACCCGATCAGGCAGGTACCGAGCCCCATGGCATGGGCGGCCAGAAGGATGTTCTGGGTGGCGAGCAGGGCGTCTTCGGCCGGGCAGCTCGCCCCCGGCCCCGATCCAACGAGGATGGCGGCCGGCGCATCATGAAAAAGTCGGTCGATACCTGAGGCCCGGTATTCCGCCAGGGCCGTCTGCACCGTAGCGTAATATTCACGGTAATAGCTGTCCAGCGCCGGTCGGCCGGCCAGCCGGAGGAGCCCCCGGAGCCAGCGCTTCTCCGCCGTCCGGTTGAGCCGCTCGAAAAACCGCCCGACCCTTTCGCCGAAGGCCCGGACATCCACCGGCCGGGGCAGGATGGTGAAGGTCCATTTCTGGCTGTTGGTGCCCGACGGCGCGGTCACGCCTGCCCGGACGAGGTCCTCGAGAACGGCAGGGTCCACCGGCGTGTCGAGGTATCGTCGACATGAGCGGCGGGAGGCCATCAGGCGGACCAGGGCATCGGCGTCGAACGCGCCGAAGGGGAGCCATGATGGATCCGGCCGGAGGGTCCGGAAGCTGACGGCCTCGGGCGAAAGCGCGGCCACACGGACCGCCCCCGTCGGGCAGACCGCCTCGCAATGGCCGCAGCCAAGGGAAGCGTCGCCGGTGACCCGGGCCTTGCCACCTGCCATGGAGAGGGTTCCCGACGGGCAGACGGAGACGCAGGCGCCGCATCCGATGCATTTTTCCGTGTCGATGATGGTCGTGACGTTGCGGTCCATGGAGACGCCTATTTTGGGGATATTCTGGGAGCCGTCGACGGCAGAAGGAGGCCCACCGCCAGGCATGCCAGGGCCGCCGCCAGGGCCGTCCAGAAGACATAGACCACGCTCTGTCCCAGAGATGCGTGCAGAAGGTCGCGCAGCTCGGGCGACAGAAGGGCCTGGACATCCGGCTTGAAGAGGTTTTCGTAATTCTGGCGGATCTGCCCGGAGACGGACTGCGTCAGCCCGGCGCTGTGAATCGAATCGGCCAGGATATCCAGGCGCGCCGAAAACACGGCGGTCATCAGGCTGCCGCAGACCCCGACACCAACGGTGCCGCCCAGGGTTCTTGTGAACTGGTGGGACGACGTCGCCACCCCCAGGTGCTCTCCGCCAATGCTGTTCTGGACGATCAAGAGGGTCGAAATCGAGACAAAGCCCATCCCGGCGCCGGCCAGGCCGAGGGCGACGGAGCAGGCCGCCAGCGTCGTGGCGGCGGAAAAACGGACCATCAGCGCACACCCGAGGATCATGAGCAGCGCACCGGCCACGGCAAAAACCTTCTCTTTTCCCGGCCGGACCGTCCGGCCACAGACCAGCGCTCCGGCCGACCAGCCCAGGCTCAAAAAGAGCATGGCGACCCCCAGCTCCACCGGGGAACGGCCCATGGCGCCCTGGACGAAAAGCGGGGTAAAGGCCGAAAGAGAGAACACCGAAAAGCTGCTCATCAGCACTGCGGCGTTGCCGGCGCTGAAGGCCGGAATCCTGAAAAAGCCCATGGGAATCAGGGGGTCCGACGCCCGCCTCTCCGCGAAATAAAACCCCAGGCCCGAGACGGCGGCCGCGCTGAAAAGGCCGACGACCAGGGGGGAATGCCACGTATAATCCCGGCCGGCCAGCAGAAACGCCGTGAGCAGGGAGAGGATCGCCGTGGTCATGAGAACGATGCCCCAGTAGTCAATGGCAACCCTCATGCGTTTTTCCCGCGTCTCCCGCAGAAACATCACGATGCCCCACAGTGAGGCGGCGCCCAGGGGAATGTTGATGAAAAAGATCCACCGCCAGGAAAAATAGGCCACGATAAAACCGCCGCAGGTGGGCCCCAGGACGCTTGCCAGGCCCCAGACCAGGCTCGCCTGGGACATCATCCTGCCACGGTCGCCCGGCTTGGAGATGTCTGCGAGCACAATATAGACCAGGGCGAAGATCCCGCCGGCGCCGATCCCCTGGACCACCCGGAAGACCGTCAGCTGGAGCATGCTCCGGGAAAGGCCGGCCAGGGTGGATCCAATGATGAAGATCAGCACGGATATCGTATAGAGGGTCCGGTTGGGGTAGAGATCGGCAAGCTTGCCGAAGACCGGCAGCGCCACGGCCCGGCTCAAAAGGTAGGACGAAAAGACCCAGCTGTAGAGGTGGAGCCCTCCCATCTCGGACACGATGGTCGGCATGGCCGCGCTCATGACCAGGGTGTCGAGGGCGCTCAAGAAAAGCGACAGCAGTGTCGCAATGATCACCCAGAGGCGCTCCCGGGGCGCCAGCGGCATGGCTTCTTCCCGGCTCAAACCCTGTGTCGCCTCCGGGCCGAACGGCTGCGGGCCAGCCACCAGGCCGCCAGGATGCCTGCGGCGAATCCCCAGAAATGGCTGCTCCAGC
>CAJXSB010000054.1 GCA_913060435.1 uncultured Desulfococcus sp. | reverse complement strand
GGTCTTGGCTTGCCGATTTGATATCCTCTTTTTCTTTTTATGCCGTTTCTTTTTGGCCATCGAGTCTGTCCTATGGTTGGGTTATATTGTAAATTCAATGCCCGTCCGGCTATCGGTGGCGGCCGGCGTTATGCGATCTTCCATGGTATCTGAATCCGCGGCGGGGTGGCCTTCGCTGGACGTCTCCCCTGAAAAAATGGCTGCGCCCCCGATGCCGCTGCGAGTTGGAGCGGTATGCTTTCCGACTCGCCGGCGTTTTGTAGTGGTGGCGGTCTCCTTTCTGCTTTCCGGCGGCACCGGTATAGCCGTGATTGCCAGACGGTCTCCGGGAATGCCGACCATGCCGGTATTTCGGATACTTCCAGTGCTGCTGGTATCTCTTGTAGTGCCGATATGCCCGGGAAGAACCGTATTCCCCGCCGACCTGGTGTTTCCGGTAGCGCCGGTAATGCGATTTGCCGGGGCCGTACCCGCCATACGAACCATGGCTGCCCGCATCGCCGTAATTCGTGGATCCGTCATGGACCGGAATCCGTTGTGGCGGCATTGGATCCGCGATGGATATTTCATCCGCCTCAACCGGATGGGGATCCTCGGACCGCGGCGGCGGGCATTTCAGGTAGAGCGTTACCTTGTCAGCATCTGCAGGCGGGGCCCTGTTGGTAAAATGACGGTGGTTCTCGACGTCCGTCCAGGTATAAATATCGGCGTGGGCCGGTCGGATGCCGGCCGCCATCCCCCAGGGGACTACCAGGATCAAGAAAAACCGGAAAAGCTTCATCGCGACCTCCTTGCTTTCAGCCATCTGGAACGCCTCACGCTCCATCTGGCCAGTTCGTCGGTTGTATAGACGATTCCTTGCGATGAATTCAGATATGCTTGGTTGCCATGTGGTGAATCATAATATTTTCATTAATATTGGCGGCATCAAGCTGCATCGGGGGTCGTGATCGATGAAAACCACGTCGGAGTGATCGGCGGTGATCCAGCCGCCATTCGAGGCCGCCGCTCTTTCTGGAAACTATCTCTCCATTACAGGGCGGCTTCCGCTTCCGTCATGACGCATTTTATTGCTTTTGCGGCGGAGTCGCTCAAAGGCTGGGGACGATAATCCGCAAGGATAGCCTTCGCGATTTCAAGCGCTTTTTCATAGCTTCCAGGCATACCATGTTTTTCCCAGCTATCCCGGTTGGAGCGGTTGAAAAGTTTCGGATTGCTCCCCGAGCGCATGTACGAGATCGTGGAGGGGTGTGTCAGGAAATTGCCGGATGTTCCAGCTTCATGGATGATCTCTGTGGAGAGCGTCTCCGGATTCACCTCGATGCCGCGGTTGAAGTGCCGGATCAGGCCGACCATTTCATCGTCCAGTACGGCCAGCGCCGGATCGAATGTCAGCCCGGTCTCCACCCCGCCGATGCCGCAGACCAGGCTGGCTCCGCCCATGGCGGCGGCCAGGCCCGTCAGCGTCTTTTCGAAAGACGCCTGGATTCCGTGCCGTTTGCCGTCTGTTGAAATTCCGGGGACCTGGCAGGGGATCTGATAGTACCGGCAGAGCCCTGACGCTGCGGCAGCCATCAGGGCGGCTTCCGGAGAACCCAGGGGGGACGAGGTGAAGCGTAGATCCATCCCGGTCGAATAACAACCATATATCGCCGGCACTCCGGCGTTCACCAGTTGAGCGAGGACGATGCCGGAGAGGATCTCGGCGTTGGTCTGGACCAGCAGGCCTGCAAGGTGGATCGGGGCGGTTCCCCCGCCCATGGCCGCCGAAGCGATGATGGTCGGAAACCCTGCATCGGCTGAGGTCATGACGACCTCGCAGAAATCCCTGCTCATTCTCAGGGGGCTGATCACCGACGAGACGAACGACACCGGCTTCCGCTCTTTCAGCACCTCCTTCCCCCCGACGGCGGCTTCTGCCATCCGGATGATCTGCCGCGTCTCCCATGCGCTTTCCGGGCCGTGGATGCTGTGCTTGGTGGTATTGTTCAGACAGCACTCCGCCGTATGAAGATGCATCAGGCGCGGGGGCACTTCCAGGGGATAGACCGCCCGGGTGTAGACATCGATCTGCTTCAGCGCATCGCAGAGTCGGGTGGCGAAGGCGAGATCTTGCTTGGTTGATTTCCTTCTCTCTCCTGATTCCGGATCGACGAAGTAGATGTTGCTGCTGAAGTTGGCGAAACAGCTGCGGCCTGCCTCGAGAAGGAGATCTCTCGAGGGGTCCCTCCCGGACAGAAGAACCTTCGCCGGCGCGGATTCTATCGCCTCCGTCACCAGCCAGGCCGGAAACCGCACCCTGCCGGAACCGGCGTCCACATGGCACCCGTGGTCACCAAGCAGGTCCCGTGCCCCAGGGCTGTCCACGCGAATGCCCGTCTCTTCCAGCACCGCCAGCGTCGCCTGGTGAACCTCCCTGAAGCAGTCTCTATCCAGCAAGCTGAAGCGGTTGCAGGAGAACCTTGTCTTATCGGCAAAAAAATCCCTCATCCTTCATCCTCTCCAATCCGGTGTGAGCGCTGATCTACCGATTATAGCACCCAATAAAAGAGATTGACAGTGTAATTTCATTATAGTACACGATATTTCACTATGTGAAATTATGGGTTGCCATGGCTGTCTACCATCCGGGATTCGATTCAGCGTTTTCGTTGGCCTGCACTTTGGCAGTCAGGCTTCGTTGCGAGACAGGAGTGCAAAACATAGGAGGAGGCGCAAATGAAAAGGTCATTCAAAAAACAGAGGCAGGAACTGGGAAACGGTCCGTCGGAAAGATTGGAAACGCTTGCCTCGGACGCCAGGGTTACTCGTCGTGACTTCATCAAGCTTGCAGCCGCACTGGGAGTAACCGCAGCGACCGCGAATCTTATCTGGACCGACAGCGCCATGGCCGGACCCGTCCGCGGCGGAACCCTTCGCGCAGGGCTTGAAGGCGGGGCCATCACCGACACCTTCGATCCCAGGAAAACCATCGGGCCCAATCATATCACAACGGCCATCGGGTCGATGTTCGACACGCTGGTTCGCCTGGATCACAAGACCACTCCCATTCCTGGGCTTGCCGAGTCCTGGAGTGTCGGCAGCGATGGAAAAACCTGGCATTTCAAACTCCGCGAGGGGGTCGAATTCCACAATGGCAAAACCCTGACCGCAGCGGACATCATCGCCACGTTTTCCTACCTCAATCACGAGGCGAGCGCGTATGTCGACGGCAAAACCATCATCGGCAGCCTTGCCGACATCAGAGCGGATGGAGACTACGTCGTCTTCACCCAAAAAGAGGCAAACGCTGATCTGCCGACCCTGCTGGCTGCTTACGGCATGACCATCTGGCCGGCGTCCGACCCCGACATCGACTGGACCAAACCGGTCGGTACGGGCCCGTACAAGCTCCATGCCTTCGAGCCCGGTGTACGGATTCTGCTGGAACGAAATCAGAACCATTACCGGGATGACGAAGGATTTTTCGATGATGTGGAACTTTTGAACATCGCCGATCCTGTGGCCCGCGCAAACGCCCTGAGGAGCGGCAGCGTAGATATCATCACCCGGCCGGACCCGAAAACCGCCAAATTTATCGAGCGATTGGACGGGATTTCCATCGTGGAGGGCGAGGGCAACCAGCATTACACGATGCCCATGCGGACGGATGTGGCGCCTTTTGACGATGTCAATGTCCGTCTCGCCATCAAGTACGCCATAGACCGCCAGGCGTTTCTGGATAAGGTCCTTGGGGGGGTTGGCTACCTGGGGAATGATCATCCGATCGGTAAAAAGCAGCGGTTCTTCAACCGCGATCTGCCGCAGCGGGAGCTCGACCCCGACAAGGCGAAATTCTACCTGAAAAAGGCAGGGCTCTCGACGCTGGATGTCGAGCTCTCCGCTGCGGAGGCAGCTTTCTCGGGTGCGGTGGACGGCGCTGTCTTGACCCAGGCCTCTGCAAAAAAGGCCGGCATCAACGTCTCCGTCAAGCGCGTTCCCAGCGATGGGTACTGGTCGAATGTATGGATGAAGGCGCCCTGGTGTTTCAGCTATATGCAAGGGCGGGTGACCGAAGACTGGATGTTTACCGCGATCTACGCCTCGAACTCGAAGTGGAACGAATCCTACTGGGAAAATGAGCAGTTCGATATGATTCTGAAGGCGGCTCGCAGCGAACAGGACGAAGCGAAGCGCCGTGCCATGTACTACGAACTCCAGGAGATCGTCCGCGACGACGGCGGCGTCGCCATACCGGTCTTCGCAAGTTTTCTCCACGCCGCCAGCGACCGGCTCGGGCATGGGGAGGTCAGCGGCATCAGCTACATGGACTACTTCCACCTGGCACGAAAGTGGTGGTTCCAGTCCTGACGGGAGCAGCGGCTCGCGGCGATCAATGCTTTAGGATCGGAGATATCTGATGACAGAAACAGTCCTATTGACAAGAGACCTTATCAACAACGGCGAACCCTTTCGGGAGATCGGCAAGGCCGTGTGCATCGAGGGTGGGGTTGTTACCGGCCTCCACGACCTCGATGGATACCATCCGGCCTCGAGCGCGAATGTCGTGGACTGGCGGGACTATTTCGTCATTCCCGGGCTCGTGGACTGCCACGACCACCTGGGCCTGGAAACCGGCGACGAGCGTGCCCAGGCAATGGAGCATGATTTTACGAATGTTCTCCGGGGCGTCTACAACGCACGGCGTCTCCTGGCAGCGGGAATCACCACCCTGCGTTCGGTCGGTGAGAAGAATTATATGGATGTATACTGGCGGGACGCCATCAATGCCGGCTGGATGCAGGGCCCCCGGCTGGTGATATGCGGCAGGTTCATCATGCGCACCGGCGGACACGCCTGGTACCTCGGAAGGGAGGCGGACGGGCCCGACCAGATCCGGACCGCTGTTCGGGAGCAGGTCCGAGAGGGGGCGGACGCCATCAAGCTGATGATTACCGGCGGCGCGTCAACCCCCGGATCGGTGCCCACCCTCTCGGATTACACGGATGAGGAAATCGCGGCCGCCGTGGACGAGGCGCACCGGCTGGGCCGGAAAATTGCCGCCCACGTCCACGGCGGCAGCGGCGCACGGGCGGCCATTGCCGCCGGCATCGATTCGATCGAACACGGGGTCTATCTCACGGACGAGGACTTGGCCCTGATGGCGGAAAAGGGAACCTTTCTCTGCCAGACCTATGGCGTTTACAAGGCTGCGATGACCTCGGCGGAGACCCCGGAATTCATGCGGGAGAACTGCGCCAGGGCGGCCAAGCGATACCTGGCGACACTGGCTAATGCCCGAAGGCACGGTGTAAAGGTCGTGTTCGGAGGAGACACCCACCATGCCGATCCATCGAGCGAGTTCCAGGCCCTGATCGAAGCCGGTTTCACGCCCCTTGAGGCACTGCGTGCGGGAACGGTCACCGCTGCGGAGCTGCTGGGACTTGAAGGCCGGATCGGTGCCGTCGTACCCGGCGGATTCGCCGACCTGGTTGCACTGAAGAGAAGCCCCCTGGACCATCCGGAAGCCCTGGGGGAGGTCGCCTCTGTCATGAAAGAGGGGGTTGTTTACAATCCTGCCGGACTGTTGTAAAAAATGGAGGCATTCCGGCATTCCATCCTGCCTGAACCGGAACTGGAGACCCTGAATGACGCAACTCGAGCTTCATGAGCCGGTGAACACCTCTATCTATCGCGTGGACGAAGCTCAGGTTGCGTAAATAAATAGAAAAGAGAGGCCCTGCGATCAAGAAGGAAAACTATTACCAGATCAATTCTGTCGTGAAGCTCTTCCACATGCTGGAAACCATGGTCGACAGGGAGGACTGGGACCTCGGCTCGCTGGCGGAAGAAATCGATATCCCCAAGGCGACCGTGATGCGGATGCTGCTGACCCTCAAGTCCATGGGGTACGTGGATCAGGTCGAGATTGGAAAGCGTTACTACGTGACAACCAGGCTGTTCGACATCGGCAGCCGGGCTGTCCGGAATATCGACGTATTCAAGCTCTCCCGCCCCATCATGGAAGATCTGTTGAACCAATGCGACGAGACCGTTTACTTGAGCGTGCTCAGCGGCATAGACGTGATCGTCATCTCGAAAATCCTGTCGCGTCATTACCTCAAAGTGGACTCCTATGTCGGGGACAGGGTCCGGAGTTACCATGCGAGCGGGGGCAAGGCCCTGCTCGCTGTTCTGACGCCTGAAGAACGGCTGCGGCTGTTTTCCGGTCACACCTTTGAACAGATGACCGAAAAGAGCATCGCTTCCATTGCACAGCTTGAAGCCGAAATGAAGAAAGCAAACGCAAAGGGGTATGCGCTTGCGGACGAGGAGCGGTTTAAAGATATCCGCTCCGTCGGCGTCGCCGTATTCAACCACCGGAATGAACCGATCGCCGCCCTCAGCGCTGTGGCGCCCAAGGTTCGTCTCAAGATGGCCGACATACCCGCCTTCGCAGGAAAGGTGGTGGCGGCGGGCAACGAAATTTCCAGGAAAATGGGTGCCTCCAGATTCATCGGGTGAAGAAAGAATAGGCACCAGGCAGGCCCCGGCCGCGATCATCACAGCATATCTGCCAGTTCATCCAGGAGGCGCACATACCCTGCCTGACTCCGCCACAGGCTCTCCAGGCGGAAATATTCATCTGGACCATGGAGGTTTTCGTCTTCGAGGCTGAAACTGAATCCCACGGTGTAGACACCGAGCGTTTTCAGGAACAGGGTGCAGATCGGGATCGTTCCGCCGCAGCGGGTGAAATAGGGGGGCTTGCCGTACAGCTCGGCCAGGACCCTGGCCGCCGCGTGGACCCCCGGATGGTCGAGGGGCATGGCGTAGGGGCCGACCCCGCCTTCCACCGGGGTGACGGAAACCTTGACCCCCGGCAGCGGCAGCGTCTCCACGTGCCGCCGAATGAGGCGGACGATGGCGTCCGGATCCTGGTCGGCGGTCAGACGGCAGGAGATTTTGGCCGAAGCCCGGGCCGGGACGATCCCCTTGAACCCCTCGCCCTGGAAGCCCCCGCCCATGCCGCAGATCTCCAGGGTGGGCCTGGCCCAGCCGCGCTCCACCGCTGTATATCCCGGTTCCCCGAAGAGGTCATCGACCTGAAGGCGCTGCTTCAGCGCGCCCTCGTCGAAGGGCGGCCGGGCCATCTGTTCTCGCGCTTCCGCTGTAAGCGGCACTACCGCATCGTAAAACCCCTCCACGGCCACCCGGCCTGAATCGTCGTGAAAAGAGGCCAGGATGCGGGCCAGGGCATGGTTCGGGTTCTGGACCATACCGCCGTAGAGCCCTGAATGCAGATCGGCGGCAGGGCCCTGGACCGTGATCTCCAGGGCGGTCATTCCTTTGTAGGCCATGTCGATCTTGGGCTGGTCCGGTGCCCACTGCAGTCCATCGGCGCTCACAACCAGGTCGCAGTCCAGCAGGGCTTTGTTCTCCCGAACAAACGCCGGCAGCTGGGGGCTGCCGATCTCCTCCTGGCCTTCAGCGAAGAACTTGACGTTAAGCGGCAGCCGCCTATCGGTGCTGAGGAGGGCCTCCAGCGCGGTGATCGGGGCCATCAGGTTGCCCTTGTCGTCGGAAGCGCCGCGGCTGAAGATGCGATCCTCATGGATGACCGGTTCGAAGGGCGGATGGGTCCACAGGTCGATGGGGTCCACCGGCTGGACGTCGAAATGTCCATAGATCAGCACTGTCGGCCGGTCCTGCGCATGGCACCAGTCGGCATAGACCACGGGATGGCCGCCGGTGGCCATCACCTGAACATTCTCCAGCCCTGCCCGTTCAAGGCGGCGGGCCACCCAGCGGGCTGCCGCGGCCACATCGTCCGCATGGTCCGGCAGGGCTGAAATGCTGGGGATGCGCAGGAAGTCCTTCAGCTCTTCGATGAAACGGTCTCGATGGACCTCCAGGTATGCCTGCCATTGGGGTGTGGGGTTGCTGCTCGTCATTGTCTACTCTCCGGTCTACTCCCCGGCTTTCACACGGAAAGCCGCAATCAGGTCAGTTCCTTCTCCGCAATGCTGGGGGAACCGGATCAATTGGATGAGAGCTGTTGATGCGCGGATAGTATCAGCGCTTCGGTTTCATCCCATCCGATACAGGCGTCGGTGATCGAAATATAGGGGTTAAGATCCTCCCTGCGGGTTTCGCCGTATACGAAAGGCTGGCTGCCCGCCTCCACATTGCTCTCCAGCATCATCCCCCGGATGGCCGGGTTGGGTTTGATAAAAACGCCGTTGGTGTGGCCGAGCCGTTGAAGGAGGACATGGTTGAAGACCTCGCCCTGCCTGCGGTAGTCTTTGCCGGAGTTGCTGTGGGAGCAGTCGATGATGATCGCCTGCATCAGCTCGGGATATCGGGACAATTTTTTTTGCGCCTCTCCGACGCTCACTGGATCGTAATTGGGACGCCTGCCGCCACGAAGCACGATATGGCAGTCAGGATTACCTTTGGAAAATACCCTTGAAGTGGCACCGTAGGGATCGTTGCCAATAAAAACCTGGGGTGAAGATGCGGCCACCAGGGCGTTGATGGCGGTGCTCAAGTCGCCATCGGTTCCGTTTTTAAATCCCACAGGCATGGAGAGGCCGCTGGCCCATTCACGATGGTTCTGGGACTCGGTGGTCCGGGCGCCGATGCAGGCCCAGGAGATCAACCCGCTGAGACGCTCTGCCGCCGTCTGGCTCAATATCTCGGTTCCCGAAGCGACCCCCATTTCGTTGAGGTTCACCAGGATCCTTCTGGCTTTGCGAAGCCCCTCATTGATGTCAAAAGATTTTTTATCGATATGGGGGTCGGAAATCAGGCCCTTGAAGCCAACATTGGTTCTGGGCTTTTCAAAGTAGACCCGCATCACCAATTTGATGGTATCGTTGACCTTTTCCTGCAGACCGGCCAGCAGTTCACCGTATTTAATCGCCTGACGCTCGCTAATCACCGAGCATGGACCTGTGATGATCAGCAGCCGATCGGAGCTGCCTCTGAGGATGTCCAGGATTTCCTGCCGGCTGGTGAGGACATTATCAATGGCTTTTTCGCTTCCCGGATATTCTTCGCGAAGCCGGTCGGGTGTGATGATCGGTGTCCTCTTGACAACTTTCAAGTCATAAGTCTTTCTCATATTTCTGCTCTTTTCAAACCTATTCTATAATGGTAGATAGGAATTTAATTTTTTGAGACGGGTCTTGTCAAACGAGGCAAAACATATACTGCGGAAAGCCAAGCGCAACATCTCGGGGTGAATGGGATAAACTACCATTGAAGATCTTTATCTCACCGGTAACCGGTGCTGTCAATCCGCAATGTTACCACCTCATTCTTCAAATACAAATTTCGGATCGCTCTGTATAGCAGGGCTGGTCCCCGAGCTGGCCCGGACCCCGCTGCCGGGATATAACCGGGCAACGCTATCTTTTTCCGGAGTACCCATCGTCGCCCAGGAGAATCTCCCAAGCCAAATAGAGTCAATCACCTATAGACAATAGAATATAATTCTGACATGCGTAAATGGACAGAGGAGCTATGATCGCGGCGAAAGCATGGCTGTACGCGATTTTTCCGACCCTGCGGCGGCGGATTCCCATGAAGGCGAAAGGGGGCGATGCAGGCAACCATAAGGCCATCAGCCAAGCCCCCAATCACAATCCTGGAAAAGGATGTGCCGATATGCCGATAAAATCTTGAGGGGAGACCATGATGCGCTTTCACAGAGCAGCCGTGCTTAGAAAAATCTTTCTTGGAAGTATGGTGTTGGTTTTGGGGATGGCATGTTATGTCTGCGGCTATCCCCCCACGGCCCTGGCCGGCAATGAAAAGACGGTCGCCCTGGTCATGAAGGCGCTTACCAATCCTTTCTTTTCAAAGATGGAGCAGGGCGCCAAGGCCTTTGCGCAGCAGGAGCAGATTCCGCTCGAGGTGTTCGGCTTGGAGCGGGAAACAGACGTTGAACGACAGATCAGCATCGTGGAAAACCTGATTTCACGGGGCTACGGCGCCATCGTGATCGCACCGGCGGATTCGAAGGCGCTGGTGCCGGTCTGCAAAAAGGCCCTCCAGGCAAAGATTGCGGTGATCAATATCGACAATCCCCTGCACCGGGAGACCATGGCGCAGTTCGGCGTCTCCACCCCCTTCGTCGGCCCGGACAACCGTGCTGGCGCTGCGAAGATCGGCGAATACCTCAAGCACAAATTGGGGGGCCGCGGCCGGGTGATCTTGATCGAAGGCATCCGGGGGGTGGAAAATGCCGAGCTTCGCAAGGCCGGCTTCACAGAGGCGGTCACGCGCGGGAGCGCCGTCAAGATCGTGGCCTCCGAAAGCGCCCACTGGCACACCGATGAGGCTCTCTCCCTCACCATTCGGCTGCTCGAGCAATATGGCCCCGTGGATGCCATCTTCTGCGCCAACGACAAGATGGCCCTGGGCGCCCTTCAGGCCATCGATATTTCCGGATTGGGTGGCAAGGTGCTGCTGTCGGGCTATGACAACATCGAGGCGGTGCGGCGGGAAATGGAAAACGGTCGAGTTCACGCGACCCTGGAGCAGCATCCTGAGTTGATGGGGGCGTTCGGGGTAGAGCTCGCCGCTCGGGCCATGAACGGAGAACACATCGTCCAGCTCATCTCCACACCTGTCGATCTGGTGACCCATGAGACCTTCACGAAGCGTGTAGCGCTTTCGATATCCAATACGCGGAACCCGTTTTTTGCCGCTCTCCTACGGCAGGCAGAGAAGGCTGCGGGGCTCAACGGGATGATGCTTACGGTCCACGATGCCCGAAACGACGATGCCCAGCAGCTCTCGGACCTGATGACCATCCTGAATGACAGCGTCGATGCCCTCATCATCAACCCCACCAATACCGAGACCGTCGGCCCCGGCATCGAGCTGGCCAACCAAAAAGGGATCCCGGTGGTCACGGTAGATCGAAAAGCCGCCGAGGGCAGGGTGATCTGCCACATCGAATCCGACAACGTCAGGGGCGGGCGATTGGCTGCGAAGGTATTGGCGCGATATCTGGGCGGCCGCGGCAAGGTCATCGAGCTGGAGGGCATTCCCGGAACCTCGGCGACACAGGAGCGGGGGGTTGGGTTCAACGGTGCCCTGCGGGAATATCCAGATATCAAGGTCGTGGCCAGGGTCGTAGCCTATTTCGATCGACGAAAGGCCGCCGGCGTCATGCGGCATCTCCTCCAGGAATACCCGAAAATCGACGGGGTGTTCGCCCACAACGACAACATGATCCTGGGCACCCTGGACGCCCTTGGAGCCTCTATCGCCGGGACAGCGCCGGTGCTGGTCGGTTTTGACGGCATCCGGGAAGCCCAGCGGGCGCTGCGGGAGGGCCGGCTGACCGCAACCATTGTACAAAAACCTGAGAAAATGGGCGCCCTGGCGGTGGAAAGCCTGGCCCGCCTGTATCGCGGCGAAAAACTGGCGCCTAGAATTCTCGTGGATCTCGAAGTGGCGGAAAGATAGATAGGCACGCCTGTGCTCCGGACCATTAATCAGAAATTTTATTCCATTGTGGGCATGTTGCTCATCATGTTCGCCATTGGCTACGCAGAGGTGGTCTACTTCATGACCCAGCAGGCCCGGGCGGCGGCCCAGAGCCAGAGCATCATCAGCGTCGAGAGGGAGATCCACGGTCTGATGAACCTTTTCTTCGAGATGCGCTTCTGGGAGCGGGCCGTCTTTTCCCAGGAGTTTTCGAATGCCGAACAGCGTTTCGGAACCCTCATGGCGCAGCTGAAAACCCAGCTGGCGAACCTGTCACATGGCCCCATTCAAGGGGAGATCACTTCGCAGCTCCGCGCGGTGGGGGAGTTGCTGCTCAGGTACGAAGAGGATTTCAATAAGCTCATACAGATCAATACCGAACAGCGCCTGCAGCTGACCCGGATCGATTCCGGCTACCAGTCCCTGGCATCCTCCATCCTCAACATTCGCAAACCCATTTTTCTAAAATCCCTGTTTGTGCTGACGCAGTTTCAGATGAGTTACATCGACAATCAGAGGGAATCCGAAAATCAGGCCCTCCAGCTCATGGTCGAGTCGCTGAAGGTCAAGCTCTCACAGGCGGAAGCCCTTGATGATCGATTGATCGGCTACCTCGAGAGCTACAGCCGCATCCTTGAGGCGGACGTTGGGCTGCACCGGAAATTTGAGATGACCTCCAAGCGGTTCAACGAAACGAGCACGGCCCTGACCGATCTACTGTCAACCATTTCTGGGGAGGCGGAAGTCCTTCTGCAGCGTGAGTTCGTTCGTGCGGAGAACATCCGGGGTCGGCTCAGCAGGTCCTTTTTGATCTCCATGGCCGTAAGCCTTGCCACCATGCTCCTGGTAATCACCCTGTTGGCCCGCAAGATTCTCCGGCCGGTGCGTTCGGTAGCGCGGGTGATCCATGACATCAAATCCGGAAACATGGGATCGCGATTCGACGCCGGGGGCGACCCGGAGGACGACATCGTCCGCCTGGGGTTGACATTCAATGAGATGCTCGACTCACTCAAGGAGAAAAATCAAGCGCTTGTCGAATATCAGAACGCCCTCGAGGCCAAGGTGGGAGAGCTCGCCGCCCGGGAGGCGGAACGCGAGGGATTGATTGAGGAGCTGGAGGTCAAAAATGCGGAGCTGGAGAGGTTTACCTACACGGTTTCCCATGACCTCAAAAGCCCGCTCATCACCATCCAGGGATTTCTGGGCTTCCTCGAAACGGACGCTGTCAAGGGGAATGTGGAGCGGATGAAGGCGGACTGCGCCCGAATCAAAAGCGCCGCCCAAAAAATGCAGCGGCTCTTGAACGAGCTGCTCGAGCTTTCCCGGATCGGCCGTCTGATCAACCCTCCCGAGAAAATCCCGTTCGGAGAGCTCGCACGGGAGGCGGTCGACATGGTGACCGGACGCATGGGTGCCGGAAAGGTCCGGATCGAGATCGCCCAGGACCTCCCGGTTTTGTATGCCGATCGCCAGCGGATCCGGGAGGCGGTCGAAAACCTGCTCGACAACGCCGGCAAATACATGGGATCGCAGCCCGTACCCCGGATTGAGATCGGGTGCCGGCAGGAGACCGGTGAAAATATCTTTTTCGTCCGGGACAACGGCATCGGCATCGATCCCGCATACCAGGAAAAGATCTTTGGACTTTTTGAGAAGCTAGACCCATCAATTGAAGGCACCGGGGTGGGCCTGGCCGTCGTCAAGCGGATTTTTGAAATCCATGGAGGCCGCATCTGGGTGGAATCCGAGGGCGTAGGACACGGCAGCACCTTCTGCTTCACCCTGCCGCGCGCCATGGATGCCGGCATCCGGGAGGTGACGCGGAATGAACGATGATCCGCCGGTCATCCTGCTGATCGAGGACAATCCGGATCATGCCGAAATGATCATCCGCCTGCTGCGCAGGTATCATGCTTCGGCAAGGATCGAGCACCTCTCCGACGGCGAGGCCGCTCTGGCGTATCTTTTCCGGCGCGGGAAATACTCGGATCCACTGGAATACCCGATGCCCCGCCTGGTGCTGCTGGACCTCCGCCTGCCCAGGGTCGACGGGCTCGATATTCTCAAGCAGATCAAGAGATCCGAGGAGCTCTGCCGCATTCCGGTGGTGATCCTGACCACCTCCGAGGCGGATGGCGACATTGCCGGGGCCTGCGGCTTGTGCGCCAACAGCTACCTGGTGAAGCCGATGGATCTGGAGGCCTTCGCCCGCATGATCGAAACCATGGGGCAATACTGGCTGGTCTGGAACCGCCACTGAGGGGGGACAAGGCCTGTGATGACCGAAAAGAAATTTGAAATATTGATGGTGGAAGACGAAGCGTCCCATGCTGAACTGGTCAGCCGCGCTTTCGAACCCCACGTCGACAGGTTTCAAATCGTCCTTGCCGGGAACCTGGCCGAAGCCAGACACTTTTTGGCCGAAAGCACTCCCGATCTGGTCTTGGCGGACCTGGTCCTGCCCGATGGCCGCGGCAGTGACCTGCTGGCGCAGAACACCGGATCACGCGGGGTGCCGGTGGTCGTCATGACCAGCCAGGGCGACGAGCACGAGGCGGTGAGGGCCATGAAGGCCGGCGCCCTCGACTACGTTGTCAAATCCCCGACCACATTGACGGACATGCCGCACGTTGCCGAACGGGCCCTGCGCGAATGGCGCCACATCACCGAGCGCCGGCGAGCAGAGGCGGCCCTGGCCGACGAGCGGGAGCGGCTCGCCGTGACGCTGCGGAGCATCGGAGACGGTGTGATCACCACCGATGCCGACGGCCGGATCACCATGATGAACAAGGTGGCGGAAGCCCTCACCGGATGGACGCAGGAGGCGGCGCAGGGCGAGCCCCTTGAGAGCGTTTTCAGGATCATCAACGAAATCACCCGGGAGCGCTGCGAAAACCCGGTGGCCAAGGTGCTGGAGACCGGCGGCATCGTCGGGCTGGCCAACAACACCGTCCTGATCAGCAGAAACGGCATCAAGCGCGTCATCGCCGACAGCGGCGCGCCGATCATTGACAGGCACAGCCGGACCCTGGGCGTGGTGCTGGTCTTCCGCGATATTACCGACCATCGCCGCATGGAGGAAGACCTTCAGAAAGCCCAGAAACTCGAATCCCTCAGCATTCTTGCCGGCGGCATCGCCCATGACTTCAACAACGCGATGATGGCAATCATTGGCAATGTCTCGCTGGCCAAGCTCTACGCCGAGCCGGGAAGAAAGGTTTTTGGAAAGCTGGAGGAGATCGAAAGAGCCGCCTTGAGGACCAAGGAGCTGACGCAGCAGCTGCTCACCTTTGCCAAGGGCGGTGCACCCATCAAGCAGGCAGCGTCACTGCCCGAAATCATCGAGGATACCGCACGGTTCTGCCTGATGGGATCCAATGTGCAGTGCCGCTTTGAAATACCCGAAGGGGTATGGCCGGTCAGTGTTGATGTCGGGCAGATCAGCCAGGTCATCCACAATATCATCCTGAACGCCGATCAGTCGATGCCGACGGGAGGCTTTGTCGACATCAAGCTCGAAAACGTGATGCTGGAGCCGTCCGCCATGCTGCCCCTGATGCCGGGTAGGTACGTGAAGGCCACGATTCACGACCAGGGCATCGGCATCCACCGCGAACATTTTCCAAAGATATTCGATCCCTATTTTACCACCAAGCAGAAGGGAAGCGGCCTCGGCCTTGCCGTGGTCTATTCCATCATCGAGAAGCACGACGGCTATATCGCCGCGGAATCCGAGCCCAATTCGGGGACCACCTTTCACGTCTATCTGCCGGCCTTGGCATCCTCGAACCCATCGCCGAAAATTCCGCCGACACCGCTCATCCACGGCAAAGAACGGGTGCTGCTCATGGACGACGACAAGCATATCTTGAACGTGGGCCGTGAGATGCTTACCGTACTTGGCTACGAGGTCGAATGCGCCAACGACGGCGAAGAAGCCCTGGTGCTTTATCGGCGTGCCCACGAATCCGGGCAAGCGTTTGATGCGGTCATCCTCGACCTGACCATTCCGGGGGGGATGGGGGGCAGGGAGGCGGTCCGGAAGATCCTGGCGGTTGATCCCCATGCCAGGGTCATCGTTTCCAGCGGCTACTCCAACGACCACGTCATGTCGCAGTTTCAGCGCTATGGGTTCCAGGGTGCGGTGGCCAAGCCCTACCGGATCCACGAACTGAGCGATACCCTGCAAGCCGTGCTCCGGGGGGCGCCGGCACCGAATGACCGATGAAGGATTTGTGTCCACAACAAAAAAAGCCGCCCGAAGAAATGATCTTCAGGCGGCTATTACATAGGGAATCATGGAATTGTCAATTGGCGTCCCCAAGGGGATTCGAACCCCTGTTGCCGGCGTGAAAGGCCGGTGTCCTGGACCTGACTAGACGATGGGGACGTGCTATCTTTTTTGCGGCTGATGGGCCGTGCTGGGCTCGAACCAGCGACTCTCTGCTTAAAAGGCAGATACTCTACCGACTGAGTTAACGGCCCTCAAAAAAAGACCCCGAACCTATACAGGTATCTTTGGGGCTTGTCAACAGAAAATGTCGGCGCCGGACCACTTTTTTCGGCCCGCCGCCGGATGCAGGCGGGCCGCCGGTCGGGCGCACCTCAGCGGTCATTTCCGCCAGAACTCCGGCACGAGCAGAATGATCACCGTATAGATTTCCAGGCGCCCCAAGAGCATGCACCAGATTAGGAGCCATTTGCCCGCGATGGGGATGGCGGCGTAGTTTTCGACCGGCCCCACCATGCCGAAGCCCGGTCCGATGTTGCCGATGGTGGCGGCGATGGCGCCAAAGGCGGTGATGAAGTCGACCCCGATTCCGGCCAGGAGGACGACGGAGACGGCGAACAGCATCATGTAGAGGGCCAGGAATCCGAGCACGCTGCGCACCACATCCTCGGGGACGGTCTTGCCGGCGATCTTGACGTGGGTGACCGCGTGGGGATGGATCAGCGAGAAGAGCTCCTTGTAGCAGTATTTGAAGCAGACCATGACCCGGAGGCATTTCATGCCGCCGCCCGTCGAACCTGCGGAGCCACCGATAAACATGCAGAGGAGCAGGATGATCTGGGACATGGGCGGCCACAGTTCGTAGTCGGCCGTGGCGAACCCCGTGGTGGTCAGGATCGAGGCGATCTGGAAGACGCTGTATCGGAGCGCGTCGGCCACGGTGTCGTAGACGCTTCCGAGGAGGTCGCCTGCAACGAGCAGGGTGAGGATTGCCGCCGCCCCGAGAAAGAACCGGCATTCGGAGTCCCGCCAGAAGGCCAGGGGCTGGCCCCGGAGAAGCTGGTAATGGAGGGTGAAATTGATGCCGGCCAGGAGCATGAACAGGGTGATGACCAGGTCGATGTAGACGCTGTCGAAGTGGGCCACCGAGGCGTTCTTGGTGGAGAAGCCCCCCGTGGGGAGGGTGGTGAAGGCGTGGTTCAGGGCGTCGTAGAGGTCGAATCCGCCGAAGAGGAGCAGGATGACCTCGAGGGCCGTGATCAGGGCGTAGACCTTCCAGAGGATCATGGCGGTGTCGCGGATGCGCGGCTTGAGCTTGTCCGGCACCGGGCTCGGCACCTCGGCCTTGTAGAGCTGCATGCCCCCCACCCCCAGGATCGGGAGGATGGCCAGGGAGAGGACGATGATGCCCATGCCGCCCAGCCACTGGATGAAGCTCCGCCAGAAGAGCATCCCCCGGGATACCGGCTCGATCTCCGTCAATATGGATGCGCCGGTGGTGGTGAACCCCGAGACCGACTCGAAGATGCAGTCGGTCC
>CAJXSB010000053.1 GCA_913060435.1 uncultured Desulfococcus sp. | reverse complement strand
GGCGGAGGGGACGGCGGTCCATGCCGGCCCGCCCTCCCCCGATGCTATCGACCTGCGGCGACCCCGTGGCCGTAGATGACCACCCTGCCCTCCTCGATCAGGGACCAGCCGTTTTTCCAGTCAAACTCCTCGTAGCCATCCGGCATGGGATTCACCCGGATGACGCAGGCGCCCCGGACGCACGATCCGGCATTGTGGTCGATATCCGGATCATAGTCCCAGCCGTCATGATACGGCCCGTAGCTCTTCCCGCGGTCCGGCCGGCTGGGCACCGCCTGGGGGATGACCAGCCGAAAGGGGCCTTCACCGGTAAGCCGGCCACTCTCCCCGTCGTAATAGGCCGTATCGAGCAGCACACCATCCCGGGTGTAGGCGAGCATCAGCCGCAGGATGCCGTCAATCTCATCGCCGTCCTGGTAGGATGCGGGCAGAGGATCGGGATAGTTGACAAGCTCCTTGTCCGGATCATCGAAGGACGGCGTCCGATAGAATATCCCGTTGGGAAACTGCTGTTCGATCTCCGCCATGGAAAAATCCTTTCCAAAGCCGTCCGGTGCGAAGACGGTGATGCCCTCGGCGCCGTTGAGATCCACCCCGGCCGCAGCGAGGAGATCCGCCACGGTGATGCCGCCGTAGGTGACATAGTCGTCGAACTGCTGCTTGGTCGTCACCATCAACATGAACTGCTCGTGGAAGGGCATGGCCTCGATGTCGACAAGGGGAAACGCTACCGTCGGCGCCAGGGGCTGGTCCGGCCGGCTGTCGGCGTCGCCCGGATACCGGAGCTCACGGATCTCCGCTTCATTGGTGTAGCCGTCGCCGTCGGTATCCGCCGCCTGGATCCGCGTGAGGGCATGGCGATCCCGCCCTTCGTCGGCATACGCCAGGCCGTAGACGTTGAGGGTGTCCTCGAAGGTCTCCGGCACCCCCGTCTCCAGGCGGTCGTCGGGAAATTCGAGCAGGTGGCAGTAATCGCAGACATTGTAGATCGTTTCGGTGTCCGTTCCCGCCACGCCCGCCCGATGGCATGTTTTGCAGTCGTCCAGGCGGGTCCCCAGCGCATCGGGATAGACCGTGACGAAATTGTTGGCGTCCTCATCCGTCGCATGTCCGGAATACGACCGGGAGGAGAGGATAACCGTCCCGTCGTCGTCGGAGCTTGATGAACATGCCCCCATGACCACGACCGCCGCCAAAAAACAGACCACCATCCCCACCTTGCCGAAATGCTTCGCCATGCCAATCCTCCCTTTTGGTTTTTTTAAGTTGCTATAAGCTGTAATATTCAAAATATTGTCGTTATATATCTTTATACAACCATAAACAACCCAAAATCGACATACGGAAGGCTGCTGCATTGTATCGGGATCCCGCCGCTGCAGGATTCGACAGCGGTGGGAAAATACCGCCCAAAAAAAAGCCGGCGGCAAGCGCCCGCCCCTGGGATCGTATCGATCCCGGGAGCGGGGAATTTGCCGCCGGCGTTGGATGGACGCCCGCTCGGCCGTGCGCGGGGATCAGGCCTTGTCTGGGGTTGCGGCGTCGTAGACCGGTATCAGCGCCTCGAAAAGACTGGAGATATCCTTGGAAATGGCGGCCTCCTTCTGGAGAACATCGGCTTTGGCCTCGATCCGTGCAATATTGAGCACCACGCCATGGTCGTCGGCCAGGGCGTCGAGAAAGCTGTAGAGGGAGTCGATGGCTTTTTGGCCGTCGGCAAGGTGGATCTGCCATTGATCCGCCTCGGCCCGGATGGTGCCCTTGAAGCCCTGTTCATCGAGATCATAAATGGAGATGTCGTTCTCCGCCGCTGTCCGGCACATCCACTTCTCATTCTCCGGGTCCTGCAGCCATCCGATGAAAGCAGCGAAGTCATGCTCTGCCGCACCGGCGCTGCCGGGGCGCTCGAGGCAAAGCCCGTAGCAGAGACGCTTATCGTCGACTTCGGCAAAAAATTTGGCCTGAAGCGAGGTTTCCCCCCGGTCGCGATGGGTCACATCCGCCCAGTGGATGATCGGCTTGCGGTAGACAGCCCACGAATTGAAGGAAAATTTATCCTTGGGCAGCTTTTCCGTAACCGCGCCGCCCAGGCAGCTGCGGCTTCGCCAGTTGGTGGCGGTGATGTTCTTTTTGAAGTCCCCCGCCTCAAACCCGGTGAACTTGTTGCCGTAGCGAGAGGAGGCAGACCTGGATTTCGACGGTTTGGCGGCCTTCTTCAGTCTGGCGGCCTCTTTCATGCGCTTTTCCATGTCGAGCCTCTCAAGAATCCGCTGCTGCAGCTCGATCTCCGTGGAAATTTCCTCGCCGTTCTCCCAGCGGATGACCATCGAGTCTCCACTGACCGAAATGACCTCATACGGCCCTTTCATGTTCTCGTACTTGTCCCCAACCTTGAACTCTATGGTGTCAATCATAAATTCCTCTTCATGCCGTCCTTGTTGCCTTCATTATAGTTCGAGCCCGGATGCAGCGCATTCTTCGAATTTCTGTGAGCCGGTCGCCGGAATTCCATGCGGGATAAGCGCCCTGTCCGAGCATATTTTTTTCTGCTGCGTTGTTGAACCACTATACCAGATATCTCTCAAAACAAGCTTCACATAGGTCACCTGCGATAAAAAATTGGAGACAAGGCGTTCACCCCGAGGGGCGCTACGATGTCCCACCGCCGCTGATGAGCGACCCCATAAACGTTGAAATACAGGTAGTTATTGGAGAAAATCGGGGGTTTTTTGCAGCAGGTAGAAATATTTCCATAAAGATTATGTATATCATGTTGCCAGTATTTCGGCAACCATGTGGATATTTTTTTTGGATGCCAGGGCGGTGCGGCCCACAGCGCCCGCTCCCTTGCCGGCGGCGGAGCCCACGCGCAACGTAAAACCTATGTAAAAAAATCGAGGACGATATTTTGCACTTCTTTGAATGGCCTTTTTTTCCCGGCGCGCTAGGATTCTTTTCAATCACTCAATTTTCGAGTTTCATCAGCCGGCGTTCTCCGGGCCCGGAGAACACCTCATAGCCCTACACATGAACGAATCTCGAAATTTGATTCAATCATCACCGGCATCACCGGAAAGGAGAGACGCCATGAAAACAAAAGCCGTTGCCTCCCTCGTTATCATCAGCGCAATGATGGCCGCGTCGTTCGCTGCACCGGCCTGGTCCGATACCCCCCAACCGGATGCCGCATCCCCGTCGGTGCCCAGCCGGGGGGGCATCCTCGCCCTCTCGGGCCGCCTGACCCAGAACAAGATCTTCGCCGGCGGCGACGGCAGCGTGGTGCTGGAGCTGTCCCTGACCGCCGACCGCATCGCCGCTCCCGTCCCGGAAAGCCGCCGAGCAGTGGACATGGTGGTTGTCCTCGACCGGAGCGGATCGATGGCGGGTCGCAAGCTGAACAATGCCGGCCGGGCCATCGCAGACCTCATCGGCAGGCTTTCGGAACGGGACCGTTTTGCCCTGGTCAGCTACGCCGGGACGGTCCGGAGGCATACCCCCCTCCTGCCGGCGACCACCGCCCACCGCAGCCGTCTTCTCACGGAGGTCGCACAAATCGAAGCCGGCGGCGGCACCAACCTGGGCGCAGGCCTCGAAATGGGGATGGCGCTGCTCAAATCAGCGCCGAAGCGCAGCGGCCTCGGGCGGCTGATCCTCATTTCGGACGGACTCGCCAATAAAGGGATCGTCGATCCGGCGGCCCTGGGCCGGAGGGCTGCCGATGCCCGGGAATACGGCTTTGCCGTCAGCACCGTCGGGGTGGGAGACGACTTCAACGAGACCCTCATGACCACCCTTGCCGACCGCGGCGCCGGCACCTACTACTATCTGGCGAACCCCGCCGTCTTCGCCGAGGTGTTCCAGCAGGAGCTCCGGGGCATGTTTGCGGTCGCGGCCACCAGCGTCACGGTGACGGTGCCGCTCAACGGCGGCGTGGCCCTCATCGACGCTTCGGGCTACCCCGTAGAAGTCCTCGGAAGAACGGCCGTGTTCCACCCCGGGGATCTCCGTTCAGGCCAGACCCGCAGGTTCTTCCTCACCCTCCAGGTACCCGCCCGGGCCGGCGCACGCTTCTGGGTCCGGGACATCGCCGCAGCCTATACCCACGACGGCCGCCGCTACGCGGCAAGGCTGCCCGATCTCTTTGAGATCGCCTGCGTCACCGATCCCGCCGCCGCCATGGCATCCATCCACAAGTCGGCATGGGAAAGGAAGGTCCTGCAGGAGGACTACGGACGCCTCAAGCGCCAGGTGGCCGACGATATTCGAAGCGGCAGGGCGCCCGAGGCCATGGAGAAGATCCGGAAATACCGATCCAGGCAGGAGGCGGCCAACGCGGTGGTCGGCTCGGCCAAGGTCGACGCCAACCTGGATGAGGAGGTCCTGCAGCTCGAAGCAACGGTCCAGGAGACCTTCTCGGGGCCTGCGGACCAAGTCCAGGCAAAACAGAAGCGCGCAGCAAAGGCCCTGCAATTCGAATCCTACAAGGAGCGGCGGTCCAAATAGCGCCGGGCGGCAACCGGTGAGCGCTGGATCTGTGGTCCCGGCGGAATTCCTCCGCCGGGATTCAGCCCGGCTCGCCCCCGCGATGGTTCCGGTGGTCGGCCGCTTCATGCACCGAAATGACCCGCATGGCCTCCCACCGCCCCCGGCGGAACCGCAGAATGGCGGCCGTGAACAGCGAGACGATGAAGAAGGTGGCGCATCCCCAGGCATAGTAGACCCCCATCCCCAGCCAGGCGATGCCGACATAGACCGGCAGGATCATGGCCGACAGCGAGAGGGCGCCGATGGTCCACATGATGAACCGGGTGTCCCCCGCCCCCCGAAGCGCCCCGGTGTAGACCATGTACTGGGCATCGAAAAAGATGTAGAAGGCCACAAAACGAAGCAGGACGACGCCCATCTCCGCCATGCGGGCAAGATCGCGGGCCGGGATGTTTCCGCCGGAAAAGAGAGAAAGGGTCCAGCCGGGCCAGATCAGGTAAAAGAGCGCCGTCAGGACGATATAGACGTACATCACGTGGAGGGTGGCGCGGGTTTCGGCCCGGGCCGCCGACGGATCCCCCCGGCCCAGGGCCTGCCCCACAAGGGTGCTCGTCCCTATGGAAAACCCCATGATCGGCATGAAGGCAAGGGAGTTGATGGTCAGCACGATGTTCGTCACCGCCAGCTCGACAGGCCCGATGCGACCCACCATGAGCACGAAGAAGGCAAAGGCGAAGATGTCCATGGTGAACTGCAGGGAGCCTGGAACGCCGAATCGCAACAGCCGCCTGAAAAGCTCGGGCTCGAATTGCCGTCGCCCGATGACGCCGAAGCGGCGGTCGTTGCTGCGGGTGAAAATGAGCCCGACGAACAGAAAGACCATGGCGCCCCAGGAAACGACCGTTCCGATGCCGGCGCCGGCGATGCCCATCTCCGGGAAGATCCAGGCCCCATTGATCAGGGCGTAGTTGAGCGGGATGTTGAGAAGCATGCCGGCCAGGTGGACCCCCATCACGGGCCGCGTCAGCCCCCGGCCGGAAAAAAAGCAGGAAAAGGTCGCCTCGAGCACGTTGAGACCGCCGCCGATGCAGAGGATCCGGTAATAGACCACCTCCAGGCGCCGGACCGGCATGCTGTGACCCACCACATCAAACAATGGTTCGGCCGCGAGGGATAAAAGGGAGAGCAGGACGCCCGCCCCAAGGCAAAAATAGATCCCCTGCCACAGAGCGCTTCCGACACGCCCACCTGATCCAGCCCCGGTATACTGCGCCACGAACACATTGACGTAGCCGCCCACCCCCATGAAAAACGCGATGAACAGGAATGCCGTCAGGCCGCCGGGGGTCGCCGCGGCGATAGCGTCGAGGGAATAGTGGGCCAGAAAGATCCGGTCCGTCACCTCCAGGATCATGGTGGTGGCCATACTCACCACCAGGGGGAGGCTGACCTCGAGCACCCGCCGGTAGCGGTGGAGGGGTTCGGGCCGGAACACCCGAAAGGCTCTCATCCTGGAATTGCACTGCATATGATTTCGCCTGCTTGTCTTGGGTTCTCATACCGGCCGGATCGTCTTCCGGGACGCCCCGTATCGCCGCAGCCCTTCCGCCATGTTGATATCGTTGTCCGGCCGCCCTTCCGGCAATGCCTCCATACACCCTTTACAAGAAAAAGAACATGCCCTACTTTGGATGGAACGACGTCAATGATCCAGCTCCCGGAGCAGAAAGGTGCACATGAAAGTCGTATTCCACCCAGATTTCCAGACGGTCTATACCAGCGACCCCGCCGCGGCCGAAGGCCGGATCGAGGCGGTGGTCGACGCCATACGGGACCAGGCCGAATTCGTTGCGGCGGTGCCGGCGTCCGAGGACGACATCCGGGCGGTCCACACCGCCATGCACGTAATGCGGGTCCGGGAGAAGGGCCTCTATGAGATCAGCGCCCTGGCCGCCGGCGGCGCCATCCAGGCGGCGGAGATCGGCCTGCAGGAGCCCTGCTTTGCCGCGATCCGGCCGCCCGGCCATCACGCTTCGGCGGACTCCTCATGGGGATTCTGCTACTTTAACAACATGGCGGTCGCCCTCACGTCCCTGAAGCGGCGGAAGTTGATCGCCTCTGCCTTCGTCCTTGACTTCGATCTCCACTTCGGCGACGGCAACGTCAATATCCTGGGCCCGCAGCCCTGGGTGGAGATCCACAATCCCCGGGAGCGGGACCGCCACGAATACCTTCGGGAGGTCGCACAGGTTCTCTCGGGCGTGACAGCGGACATCATCGGCATCTCGGCCGGCTTCGACCACCATCGGGAAGACTGGGGCGGACTGCTTGAGACCGACGACTACTACCGGATGGGCTTCCTGGTGCGGGAGACGGCCAACCGATGCCGCGGCGGCTGCTTCGCCATCCTGGAGGGGGGCTACAACCACGAGATGATCGGCCCATGCGCGGCCGCGCTCACGGCGGGCATGTCCGCCTGACCCACGGCTCCGGCATCCCATGTTCACGAAAGGCAGCATCCGCCATGACGATGATTGAAGCCCGAAACCTGACCCACGCCTACCGGGTGGAAGACCGGGAGGTCACCATCCTCAGGGATGTCTCCCTGTCGGTGGCGGCCGGCGAGTTCGTGGTGATCGAGGGAAACAGCGGCAGCGGAAAAACCACCCTCCTCACCCTTCTGTCGGGGCTCGACCGGCCGAGCTCAGGCCGGGTGTTCATCCGGGGCAGGGAGATCACCCACCTGGACGAAGACGAGATGGCCCCCTTCCGGAACCGGGCCTTCGGGTTCGTCTTTCAGTCCTTCCACCTGGTCCCCTCCCTCAATGCCCTCGAGAATGTCATGTTCCCTGCGGAGCTGGCCGGCAGCGATCAGCCGCGGCAGTCGGCGGAGGCGCTTCTCCGCCGCGTCGGCCTCCTGCCGCGGCAGCATCATTTTCCCCATCAGCTCTCCGGCGGAGAAAAACAGCGGGTGGCCATCTGCCGGGCCCTTGTCAACCGGCCGGAGATTCTCTTCGCCGACGAACCCACGGGGAACCTCGACGCCAAGAACAGCGGCGCCATCCTCGACCTGCTCCTCGACCTCCGAAAGGAGCGGGGGGCCACCCTCGTTCTGGTCACCCACAGCGCTGAAATCGCCCGGAAGGCCGACCGCAGGCTGCTCCTCCGGGACGGTGTTCTCGACGGTGGAGGAGCACCGTGATCCACCCCCGGTTTCTGCTGCGCCAGCTCATGTCCGGAGGCCATCAGGCCGCGGTTTTCGTTCTCTGCGTCACCCTCTCCATCATCGCGGTGGCGGCGGTGAACGGATTCAGCGAACGCCTCGACCGGTCCCTGCTGCAGGATGCCCGCGCACTCCACGCCGCGGACATCATCGTGCGCTCCTATTTTCCCCTGTCCCCCCCTCTTCTGGATGCCATCCGGGAACTCGAGGACCAGGGGCGGATCCAGAGCACGGCCGTACATGAGTTTTACTCCGTGGTCCGGAGCGGACACGGCGACGACTCGCTCCTGGCCGATCTGAAGATCGTCGGCCCGGCCTACCCGTTCTACGGCGAAGTGGTGCTGCGCTCGGGCCGCCCTTTCAGCCGGGTCCTCGCAGCCGGGGGCATCGTGGTGGCGCAGGCCCTCCTCGAGCGGCTGCAGCTACGGGTGGGGGACGCCCTCCGCGTGGGCAGCGCGACCCTCGTCATCCGCGATGTCGTGCTGAAGGAGCCGGACCGCCCGGTCAGCTTCCTCTCCTTTGGGCCCCGGATTTTTGTCAGCGAGGCGGACCTCCCGGCCCTCGACCTCCTGAAAAAAGGGAGCCGTGTCCGCTACATCCGGCTTCTCAAGGCCGCCGAAGGGGAGAACCTCGACGCGCTGACGGCGGCCCTCGAAACAGCGGCTGTGGACGGCCAGGAGCGAATCGAGACCTTTCGGACGGCCCGCTCCCGGATCCGGCGCTTTTTCGACAATTTCACCTTCTTTCTTTCCCTCATCGCCATCTTCATCCTCCTCCTCTCGGGGCTGGGCATCCGCAGCACCCTCGCCGCCTACCTGAAGGACAAGGAGGAGACCATCGCCGTGCTCAAGGCTTTAGGCGCCACCCGGCGATTCGTCGTCCTCAACTACCTGAGCGTCGTCGCCGCATTCGGGCTCTGCGGGACCCTGATCGGCCTGCTGCTGGGCGGGCTTATGCAGCAGGGGCTCTTCCACTTGTTCGGCGACCTCCTGCCCCGGGGGGGCGGGGGGGCCGCGCTCTCCCCGGCAACCATCGTCCAGGGGTTGATCCTGGGTGCGCTCACGGTGGTCCTGTTCGCGTTTCTGCCCATCCACCGCCTCCGGGACGTCCGGCCCAACCGGATTTTCCGGAAAGGGGGTGCCCCCGCCCGGAAAGGGCCGGCATTCTACGCGACCCTGATCCTGATCGTCCTTTTCTTCACCGGGATGATCCTCTTCGAGCTCCGGGATTTCGATATGGGCCTCAAATTCCTGGGCGGCACGCTGGCCCTGATCCTCCTGTCGGCCCTCATGACCCAGGGGCTCCTGCTGGCCCTGAAGCGGCTCTCCAGGGGCCCGCTCGCCCTTCGCCAGGCCGTTCGCGGTCTTTTCCGGAGCGGCAATGCCACCCGGTCGACCATCATTACCCTGAGCGCCTCCCTATCGCTCATCTTCACCATCTTCCTGGTCGAACAGAACCTCGATGCGGCGTTCATCCGCTCCTTCCCCGCGGATGCCCCCAATCTCTTCTTCATCGACATCCAGCCCGACCAGGTCGAGGCGTTCTCGGAGACCATCGGACGACAGCCACGCTTCTACCCGGTAATCCGCTCGCGCCTCCTGGCCGTCAACGGGGAGAAGATCGACCGGGAGCAGGAGCGCCGACGCCGCGGCGACAACCTCGCCCGGCCGTTCAACCTGACCTACCGCGACCACCTGCTCCCGGACGAGAGCCTCGTCGATGGGGAGGCGATGTTCGATAAGGATGCTGCAGGCCTCCAGGTGTCGGTACTCGATACGGTAGTGGAGATGCGGGCCATGGCCATCGGCGACCGTCTCAAGTTCCGGATCCAGGGCGTCCCGGTCGAGGCGACCGTCAGCAGCATCCGCACCCGGGCCCGGGAGACCATCGAGCCCTATTTCTATTTCGTCTTTCCCGCGGGCTCGATCCTGAAGGAGGCGCCCCAGACCATCTTTACGGCCGTCCGGGTCGACGAAGGCGAGGTCGCGGCCCTCCAGAACCGGGTGAGCACCCGGTTCCCCAATATCAGCGCCATCGACGTCAGCCAGACCATCAGCACCTTCGCCGCCCTGCTCCACCGCCTTTCCCTGATCGTGCGCCTTTTTACCCTGCAGAGTATCGCCGCCGGGCTGCTCATTATCGTAAGCGCCATTTTCGCCACCCGCATCGCCCGGACCCAGGAGGCCGCCTATTTCCGGATTCTGGGAGCCCGGAGCCGGTTCATCCTGGCCGTCTTCTCCCTGGAGAACGTGCTCATCGGGGCCGCAAGCGCCCTGGAAGCCCTCCTGATCTCCCAGGCGGCCGGCTGGATCATCGCCGTTCGGGTGCTGGACATCACCTACCACCCCTACCTGCCTGAAAGCGGCCTGCTGCTGCTGGGCAACGTCCTGCTGGTCCTGGCCGTGGGAAGCGCCGCAACGCTCCCCATCCTCCGGCAGAAGCCCGTCGTCTTTCTGCGCGAGCAGACAGAGGAATAAGGCCTGCGGCAAGCCGGCATCGCGACAACAGAAAAGGATGGACAGAAAAGGATGAAGAGATGAAACGATCTTCCGGAATGATATCGATCCTCCCCGTGCTGGCGGTGCTCCTGATGGCAGGGCTGCCGGGGTGTGAAGAGAAGGCCGGTCGAACGGCCCAGGAAGCGGCGCCCGAAGTATCGGCATCCGTTGCCTCCGCCGGCGTCATCGCCGCGGTCGGGGACAGTTTGACGGAAGGCTACGGCGTTCCCGAGGAGGCCGCCTACCCGGCCCTCCTCGAAAAGAAGCTTCGGACGGCGGGCCACCCCTTCGAGGTGATCAATGCCGGCATCAGCGGCGAAACCAGCAGCGGGGCCCTGTCGCGCATCCAATGGGTCCTGACCCTCCAGCCGGACATTGTCATCCTGGAAACGGGGGCCAACGACGGACTCCGGGGCATCGACCCCGCCTTGACGCGGGAAAACCTCCACGAGATCGTCCGCATCCTCAAGGGGCAGGGCGTGGTGGTGGTACTGGCGGGCATGGAGATGGTCCGGAATCTCGGCGCCGAATTCACCACCGCTTTCCGCGGCATCTACCCGGCCGTGGCCGAAGCGGAGGATCTCCTCCTCATCCCCTTCTTCCTGAAGGGGGTGGCGGGCGACCCGCGCCTCAACCAGGCGGACGGCATCCATCCCAATGAAGAGGGCCACCAGATCATCGCCGAAACGGTCTACCCCTACGCGCTCCAGGCCATCGAGCGACTGGCGGCGGCGAGAGCGCGCGCAGCCGGCGAGCGGTAGCGCACTGCCGGACGGCCGCCTGCCGGTTTAGGCGGCCTTGGGGCGGATCTCCTTCCTGCAGGCGCCGCCTCCGGCGGCATCACCCTCCGGCGCCGACCGTTTCGTGGTACATGTCGACAAACCGGCGGAGCCGTTCCGCCTGCTGCCGCATGTAATCGATCCAGAAGCCCAGCACCGCCTCTCCTTCGGACGTCAACTGATAGACCCGCTTGGCCGGACCGGCGCCGCCGGTTTCCCACTCCGACACCACGATCCCGTTTTCCTCCAGGTCCCTCAGGTGGCGATAGATCATGCCCGGCGGCACCTGGCCCTCCACAAACCCGAACTGTGAAATCTCCTGGATCAGCTCATATCCGTAGGACGGCTTCTTTTTCAGGGCCAGCAGCAGAGACGGCTGGATATACCGTTCGGTTTTCTTGGCGCCGGGCTGGCCCGAGCTTATATTTTTTCTTGACATAGATACTCTAAGTACATATCGATTTTGTAACAATAGAAACTGCATAACAGCGGGAGGTTCCCATGGCAACGAAAATATTTGTCCGTGAGCGACGGAAGGTCGAAAAGGGCGAGAAGAAGCCGCGGTTCCGCATCGTCGGTGTCAGCGGCCCGGACATCAAGCTCTATGTGCATCACGTCCGAAAAAACGAGCTGGACCAGATCAGCCGGGAGACCGGCGCCGACATCGTCTATCTGCAGGCCGGCACCGGAACGAAATCCGGCGGCGGGCAGGCGGCCTGACGCCGAGTAAAAATGCCGCCGCAGCCGGTGTTTCCCATGGGATTCCCTTCGCCGCGGCGCCCGATGTCATTCCTCGTAGATGCCGGTCTCATTCCTTGTAGATGATGGTGCCGACGTGCTTCCCCGCAAGGGCCTCGAGGATATGCTCGGGGTGCCGGACAGCATCGATGATCTGAAGCTCCTTCAGGCACTTGGCCCGCTGAAGCAGGGTCAGGATCGGTCGCTCGATGATCAGGTCGTCCAGGTCCCTCTCCATCAACTTTCGGGCGGAGATGCGGTCGAAAAATTCCAGATCCCCACGCTCGGACGGGGGGATTTTTTTGGGGTCCCGTTCGAAAAGGCCCTTCTCATCCTTAAGAAAGATAAGGGAGCGGGCGCCGATATTTTCCGCCAGGAGAAATGCCCCGCAGTCGGTCCGGTGCGGAGGGATGGAGCCCTGTTCGGCCGGATGTTCGAAAAAGCCGTATGGAGGGATGCCGTAGGTGATTGGAATATAGCCAAGCCGGCAGAACATGGTCAGCTGCTCCAGGTTGTCGCCGTGGCCGATCTTGACACCCCCATGCTTTGCCAGCAGCACCGACAGCATCTCCGCGTTCTGCCAGGAGACCTTGTCCCCCAGCTTGGAGAGCACGCCCGTAGGCATTCCCAGATCAACACCGATGTTGTAGACATGCCGCGCCCGGGTCCCGCCGCCGGTCATCAGCAGGATCTTGTGCCGGTCCTTGGCCTGGATCAGCGTTTCGAGGATGGGCAGCAGGACCTTCCCGCCGCGGTCCATGATGCTCTGACCGCCGATCTTGATGACGTTGATATCCGGGTGCATGCGAAAATACTTGGTGGATTCGGTCCGCTCGAGCAGCTCTCGGCTCACCAGGGATTCGCCCATCAGCGGGGAGTCGATGTGGAGCCGCCCCTTTTCCGGTTCCTCTTTGATCAGTTTGCCCATGGTCACCTCTTTTCATGAATGGATTTCGGATTCTGCCGACATGGGTTGGACCGCCGGATGGATCGTACCCCCCTCTTCCGGCGACATTTCGGAAACCCAGAAATGTCCGACAGTTACCCCTTGATGCGGTCCAGCAGGGAGACGATGTCGGAGCGCTTCTTCATGCCATCCAGCCAATCCGGCGGTATGCTGTCCATGCCCAGGTGGGCGGCCAGGATCAGGGCGGTCATGCTTCCCCGTGCCGCGCTCTCGCCGCCGGCCATGACAGCCTGGATCAGGGCCTCCTTCAGGTCGGTCTCATACTTGGCGATCAGGTGAACCACGCCGGGGAAGACCTGCTGGGTTTCGCAGGCCTGGCCGAATTTCGCCACGGCTGCCGCACTCTCTTCATCCCGGGATTTGAACCCCTCCTCCACCCACATGGCGAGGGGGGTCATCTCGAACGCCTCCGATGCCGCCAGCTCCTGGATGGCTGCCGTGGGTGCGGTGCCCTTCAGGACCGCTGCGGCCACCGAGGCGAAAAACGCCGCCGTGTCGAGGGTGTTGGGGTCGTCGTGGGTCATCCGGGTCTGGTCGCGGGCCGCCTCGGCCAAAGCATCGGGCTCATCGGCCAGAAGCGCGACGAGGGGTGCGATCCGGGCGGCGCCGGCAAAGTCGCCGGTATGGGAGCCGGCCGTCTCGGCGGTCTTGCCGCGGTCGTAGTAGGCCAGCGTCTTCTTGGTGGCGCCGTCCATATATCCGTCATAGTCGGCAAAAAGCGCCCGCCACCGTCGGGAGAAGTCTTCGAGGTCGAAGCGGCCCTGGTCTGCAATGGACGCCAGGAGCACCAGCATCTGATCGCCGTAGTGGGTGAATTCCCCTTTCTTCCGGTTGGGGTGATAGGAGTCCGGTCCGGGTGTTTCGAGGGTTGTCACACGGCCGAACCGGGCCTCGATCTCCTGGATATCGTAGATCCAGTGGACACCCAGCGCAAAAGAATCCGCTGCAAATGATGCCAGAACCGCTGCCTTCCTGTTGTCGCTCATGCTTGCCTCCCAATGCTTTGGTTGTCTCTGCTGTGGTGTATTGTTACGGACCGCATCCGGCTGCCTTTGCCGCCATGCCACGTTCATTCAACGGTGTCGAGGGAGGCCGCAAGGACCCCCCGCACCGTCCGGGCAAATCGCGCCATCCGCCGACGGGACGCCATCAACTCCCGCCGAAGCCCCGCACCCAGCTCGAGCTGAACCCCGCGGCCCGTCCTTCCCCGGTTGCAGATGTTCCGGGGATGCATCCCGCCAATGCCGGACACGGGTGGACGGACGGCAAAACCCGCCACTGACAGCGCCGCTGCCACCTGCCGGCTGCATGCCGCATCCCGGCCGCCGACCATGGCGATGGCGGCATTCTGCTGGAGTCCATGAACGGCCAGCACGACCCGCGCCCCGGCGACCACGTCGAGGGCAGTCGGCTCATCAAACCGGTGGCTGGTGATGTGAAGCCGCCGGTTGCCCCGGGGCCGGATCCCGATAAACGCGTACCAGGAGAAGAGGTCTCCGGCGATCTGGTAAGCCACCTCGGCCGTAAACCGCTCGATCCGCCCGCCGTGGGGCGCCATCACCACCCCAAGAGGATTCCGGACGATGCTGTGGACATCATAATCGCGGCCTTTTACCTCCCGCCGGCAGAGCGATGCAAAATTCCGGTAGATGTCCATGCCGTCTTCTCCCCTGCCGCCACAATACCGCCCCGATGCGGCTATTCGTGAGCGTGGTCGAAATAGAGGTCCGAAAAGGCCTTGATGGCCGCCCGTAGCTTCTCGACATTGCCGGGGTCCGTCGTCTGCTTGCACTTCATGGCATAGACGAGAATCTGGTGCAGGGCGCCCAGCTTCTTGTCGTAGCCCTTGGCATCCAAAGCGATGCGCTGGGTCATGAAATACTGGGCGACCACATGCTGGATCTTATCTGCGTGGGCCTCCTTGTTGGTGACCCACCGGACCAGCTGGTTGTAGTTGACAGGGCTCTCTTTGGAAAGCGCCGTCACCTGACGCATCGACTTTTCGATGGTCCCGGCATCCTCGAGCATCATCTGGATGCGCATCTTGTCGTCGTAGATACCGCAGGGGATCTCACAGTGGGCCCCGGCGATCGGCGGCATCCAGGCGAAAATGTAGCACAGGGCGCCCAGAAGGACGACCGTGGTGATGGCAGGTGAATATTGAATGTTCCGCTGCATGGCTCACTCCTCTCGTCTCGTTCCCTGGGGTTTTAGTCCTCTCCGTCCATTGCCGGCGGCCGCCCTGCGCTGTTGATGATCTTTCGGATCCCATCGTAGAGATGATCCTTTGCAGCGATGAGTGACACCGGCCGGATGGCAGCGTAGTCGATGGCATTGCCGTCGAAATCGGTGACCCGGCCGCCGCAGGCCTCGACCAGCACCTGCCCGGCGGCGACATCCCAGAGATTGGTAATATTGTTGACAAAGGCCTCAATGGCGCCCCGAGACACGTCCGTCATGGAGACCACGCCGGAATTGATGGCATACACCGCAGCGCACGCGGAAGCGAGCCGCGCCAGGATGCTGCCGCCGCACTCCGGCCCCAGAAACGCCTTCAATTTTTCCGGATGGCTCCGGGTCAGGTGGATTCCGACGGCCGCCTCTCCCAGATCTTTGGCCGCCTCGGATTTGGCCAGCCGGACGAGATTCACCCGGCTGTTGGTGGAGACATACCACGCCTCCGCCGCCGCCCCGGCGGCGATATCGCCCTCCGGACCCGGCAGCACCGCAGAATAGACCGTATGGTGAATGGGGTCATAGATGGCCGACACCCGCGGAACATTGCCGATCAGGATGGCCGCGGCGGAACAGAACAGGGGGATCCCCCTCTGGAAATTGCCGGTGCCGTCGATGCCGTCAAAGATCACCCGGATGGCATTGGGATCATCCACAAAAAATTCGTCGGGTGCATGAAGCGTCTCATATATTCGGGAGCTCAGGCGGTCCCTCAGCAGCGCGATATATTTGGTCTCCTCCCCCAGATAGATCAGGTTGCACCGCAGTTTCCGGTGCAGCCTGGCCAGGTGGGCGTCCAGGCTCTGGAGGATCGCGGTAGTCGCCGACAGGTCCGCCTCGGTGGACGGATTTTTCCCGCCGTCCGCCGACAGCCGGGTCTGATTCCTGCGGTATGATCCCATGGCGGCCATGGCGCCGGAGATGACCGACTGTATACAGGTCCGCCGGAGCTTCTGCCAGGTGCCGCGGTCGATTCTCTCCCAGAGCTTCCTCCCCCTTCTGGCGGGCCTCGCGAGCTTCTCCTCTGCCGCGCCCCGCACCAGACCGTCCGGCATCTCCCTCCAGATCTCCCCGAGGGGCTGGAGGGAAACCGCGACGACCTCCCCGGAAAGGCCCGGTGCGAAGGAGACGACGCCGATGACGGTGCCGTCTCCGGCCAGCATAACCGGTGCCCCACGGAACCCGCTCTCCAGCGCTGCATCATCCGCCATTTCCAGGGCCCAGGCGGGATCGGCATGGCCTGCAGCCGCGCCCCCGGTAATCCTGCCCTGGACCGGCCAGTTGAAATAAGCCCCGTTTAGGTGCCGATAACCAGCGGCAATGACATCATCTCCAACCTCTGCCGCATTCCCCATGGGCAGTACAGGCCGGTCCCGGAGGTGTGCCGATCTCAGCACCGTCAGCCCGCCGGCCCCCGCCTGCCCCCCTTCGGCGGCAATGGAAACTGGCCCGCCCCCGGCCGTTAGCCCCTCCGCTCCCCCGAGTGTCTCGACGACCTGGGGGATGGTCAGGATGTAAGCAAAGCGATCGTCCCTGTGGCAGATGAAGCCGGTGCCGAAGCCGCCGGGCGCCGGAGAATCCCTTTCAATCCGAACAATTGACGCTTGAACATCCATACTCATGCTGTGATAAACTGTCTCCATTGCGTCTGCCGGCAACCATCTACAGGAGGAAACGACATGATCCGCATCTACAATACTGCCAAAGCCGTCATTCAAAGCGGCCGCCAAATCCTCATGCTGAAAAAGCACTATGAAGACGGCCGCACCACCTATACCCTGCCCGGCGGGGGGCAAAAGCCCGGCGAATCCCTGGATCGGGCCGTGGTTCGGGAGTTTTACGAGGAGGCGGCGGCTGTTGTGACGCCGGTGCGGCTGTTCCGGGTGCACGAGTACCTCCATCCCTCGGTCACGGCGCCGGACGTGCTCAAACACAAGGTGGAGTTCGTGTTTCTCTGCGCCCTGGAAGCACCATATATCCCCCGCATGGGCGTACACCCGGATCCCCGCCAGGTGGCAGTGCAGTGGATGACACTGGATTCAATCGACAGCATCCGACTGGACCCTCCGGCGCTCCAGAAGATTCTTGCGGCGCTCCCGGAGACCGGCCCGCAGATCTAAATTGTCTTTTTAATAACTATATCAACGATTGGTGGCGGAGGCAACGGCAAAGCCCCCCGCCCGCAATGCCTTTGCCGAGGCATCGTCACTCACCAAGCAGACACTTTGAAAGGAGACAACCCTATGCAGATCCTCCGACAGCTTCATGCGTTTCTCTGGGAATCCATGACCGTCAACAACTGCAATACCTATCTCATCGACGGTGACCCGCCGGTGCTCGTCGATCCCGGTCACC
>CAJXSB010000052.1 GCA_913060435.1 uncultured Desulfococcus sp. | reverse complement strand
ATATCGTCATGCTCTCTCTATACGCTTATGCCTTCGGCAGCTACGGCGCATCCCTCTTCCCGTCGGGGTCTCAGGGGGTCTGGAAGCATATTCTGATCACCGGCAGCGTTGTCGGCATCTCGGGCCTGAATCTGCTGAGCGCTAAACTGGTCGGCGAGGCCGAGGACTGGATTGTCCTCGTCAAGGTGGCGATTCTGCTCCTCTTTATCGGTCTGGGCATCTGGCGCGTCGACATCGCCCGGCTGGCGCCGGGAGCGTGGTCGTCTCCCCTGGAACTGGTTGCCGGCGGGATGATCATTTTCCTGGCCTATGAGGGCTTCGAGTTGATCGCTAACACCGCGGTGGATGTCCAGGACGCAGGAAAGACCCTGCCCCGTGCATATTACTCGAGTGTTGTATTTGTCATCCTGCTCTATGTCATGGTGGCAGCGGTCACCCTCGGCACCCTTTCCGTCGCAGATATCGTCAATGCCAAGGACTACGCCCTGGCCGATGCCGCCCGCCCGTTTCTCGGCGAGGCCGGCTTCCTCTTGATCGCCGTAGCCGCCATGCTCTCGACGGCGTCCGCCATCAACGCCACCATTTATGGGGCGGCCCGCCTGAGCTTTATTATCGCAAGAGACGGTGAACTGCCCCGCCTCCTGGAGCGAAAAGCATGGGGCGAGCCCATCGGCGGTCTGCTGATCACATCAGGTGCCACCCTGGTCATCGCCAACCTGGCGGATATATCGAGCATGTCGATGATGGGCAGCGCCGGTTTTCTCCTGATTTTCGCCGCTGTTAACGCCGCCAATGCGGCAATGGCAACCGACACCCAAAGCAGCCGTGCGCTTTCACTGATCGGCGCTGTGTTCTGCCTCGGCGCTTTCGGCAGCCTGGTCTGGTATGCTGCAGTGCGGCACCCTGGCCGGCTCTGGGTGCTCTTCGGGATGGTCCTTGCGGCGTTATTGATCGAGATCACCTACCGCATGGCGACGGGGCGAAGTCTGAATCCGTCGCAAGGGCCTGAGCGGCGTGGGGGTAGATCCTGAGGGTGCGCCGCACTATTTCGGGCTGCTGACAACGCCGCTTTCCAGAGCCGGCCTCGGCTCGGTCATTGGTTGCCGATGAATAAGTGCCGGAAGGTCGACGGATCCCGCTTTAGGGCGGCGCGGATCTTTGCCAGGAGGCGCTCCCGGTCGTCCGGCAGCCGGCCCTCGAGATTGATGTAGTTGGTGTAATGGTCGCTGGCAAGAAGGCCGGGGGTTTCCAGTCGATCGACCAGGGCCAGGGTCTCCCGGAGAACGCCGTGGGGGCCGAGCATCTCAAACCGGCCGGCCTGGACGTCCGCCAGCAGGGGTGTATGGACCTTGGGAACGAAGGTTCTCAGGCGGATGAAGTGGGGCTGGATCGCGTTGAGCACCGCCGCGGTGTTTCGGGCGTGGGGAGAGGTCCGCTCCCTGCCGCCGATGCCCAGCACGACGTAGAGGCTGAGCTCCATCCCGGCCTCGATGACCCACCTCCCGGCCTGGATATGGCAGGCGGCGTCCGCTCCCTTGCGGATCCGGCGGAGGACCCGATCATCCCCGGATTCGAGGCCGACATGGATGCGGTTCAGCCCGGCGTCGGCAAGGCGCTTCAGGTCCTCTATGCCCTTTTTGCGGATGTACTGGGACGAGCCGTAGACGGTGATGCGCTCCAGGCGGGGAAAGACCTGCCGGGCATGGGTGCAGATTTCGGCCAGGGGATCGGTTGCCATGGCGATGGTGTTGCCGGCCGGGAAAAAGAGGGTCCGTACACCGGATCCGAGGGTCTTTCGAGCCTCATCGATATCACGGCAGATCTCCGCCGCGGGCCGCTCCCGGTAGCGGGGCCCGTTCTTGTAGACCATGCAGAAGGTGCACCGGTTCCACGGGCAGCCCACGGTCGCCTGGATCAGCAGGGAGTCCGCCTCACTGGGCGGGCGGTATATGGGGCCTTCGTAATGCATCGTTTTTGCGCTGTCTTCGTTCGGGTGACGCGTGCGGCATCGCTGCGGCCGCCGCAGGGTGACGGCCATCGCCGCCTCGGGACGGTAGCACATCCACGGCGTCATGGCAATCCGCCGTCCGGGAGAGCGACACCGCGCTCCTGATGCTCGGACTCGACTGGATCCTCCGGTTCCTGGGGGGGAGAGGCCTCCTGCAGGCGCGAACGGCTTCGGCCTGAACCAGGATCAGCGCCAGTCGGGCGTCACGCGGCCGTCGGCGCTCCGGTGATACGGGATCCATGCCAGGCCGAAGAGCTCGAGGGTGATGTCCGCGCTCTTGGCCTTGACGGCGACGGTCTCGAGTTCGACGGCGCCCGGGTCCGTCCGCATATCGACGGCGTCGATGTCATCCGCCAGCTTCCGGTCCAGCTCGGCCAGCTTTTCACGGACGGCGTCGGCCCGCTCCTTTGCCCGGACCACATCCATCTTCTCTTTGCGGATGCGGCTGGCCGACTGGATGGCGGTGCCCATCCGCGAGGCCGAGGATGCGCTCACCACCTTTCTTCCCAGGAACGCCCCCAGGATGGCGCTGCCGAAGGAGACGGCCGTCTGGGCGGTCCGGGCCGTTACCTGGTCCTGCTCCCGGGCGACGGCCTGCTCGGCCCGCATGAGCCGATCCTCGAGCCGGGAGAAGCGGTCGGCATATTTCCGGCGCAGCTTCCCGACGGCGATGTCCCGCGCCTCCCGGGCGGCCTGGCTCAGGCGGGCTCGGAACGCGCCCTCGGACTCCCCGGGATGGCTCGTCAGCTTCAATTGCCGGGAGCGGAAGAGGGGGAGGGGGCGGTGCTGACGGACCCAGCGCAGCAGGTCCTTCTGCCATTTCCCGTAGGAAGACGCCTTCTGGGCGGCGGCGGGCAAAACAGCGTACCCGGCATGCTCCATAGGGGTGTCGGCAAAGGATGCCGCATCGAGTGGTATGGCGTTGTCCCAGTCTAGGGGGACGGGTCCGTCTTCGAAGAGAGCGGCCAGGGTGATGGATTGTGTGATGTCGACGCCGTGACGGGCGTGGCTGTAGTGGACGTCCAGGCGGCCGATGAGGGCGGGGGCGTAATAGCGTCCGCTCCCGGCGCCCGACGCTTCCAGGAAATAGACCATGACGCCCCGGGGCGGGGCGGAAGGCGAGGTGTGCGGCTCCGGGGCCGTGGTGGCGGCTGCAGGGGCTGCCGGAGCCGTGGGCGGCGATTCTCCATCCGCTCCGGCGGACAGCTGTCGGATCTGGTCCCGGGTCATGGGGCCGCCGAGATAGGAGAGGGTCCAGCGGGTTTGGAAGATCGCCGGCCGGGTCTCGTGGACATTGTGGAGTAGAAAGACCCGGCTGCCGAGACCCGCCAGGATTTCTTCCATTCGGCCGCGGTCGAACCCGGCGCCGGCGGCCGCCCCCTCGAGCCCCTCCAGCACCCGCGCTTTGTCCCTTTCCGTCTGGAGGCGGCCGATGAACCAGGAGCCCGTGTTGGCGAGCCCCTTGTAGTCGAGGTCCACCGGGTTCTGGGTCGAGAGGACCACGCCGAGACCATAGGCCCGGGCCTGCTTGAGCAGGGTGAGCAGCGGCCCCTTGGACGGGGGGTTGCGGACGGGCGGGAAATAGCCGAAGATCTCGTCCATGTAGAGGACGGCCCGGAGGCTCGCCGTCCCCGGCTGGGTGCGGAGCCATCCCAGCACCTGATTCAGGAGGAAGGTGACGAAGAACATCCGCTGGGCGTCCGAGAGGTGGCTGATGGTGAAAATGGAGGCCCTTGGCCGGCCCCCGTGGGTATGAAGGAGCTGCCCGACGTCCAGGGGCGGCCCCTCCATCCAGGTCTCGAAGCCCGGGGCTGCCAGGAGGTTGTTGAGGCGCATGGCCAGGGCGAACCGGTCCTTTTCCGGGAAGAACATTTCGAGGGGCATGACGCCGATTCGGGCCAGGGAAGGCGCCTGGACTTCCTGGATCAGGCCTGCCAGGTCGAGGGGCCGGCCGTCGGCCCAGGCCGCCTCGAAGATGTTGGCCAAGAGGATATGCTCCCGGCTCGCCAGGGGGTCTGCATCGATGCCCAGCAGGCCCATGAGACTGGTGACGGTGGAGCGGATGCGCTCCTGGAAAAGGTCCGTATCCGACAACACCGGGGGCGGCGGCGGGGCGAAGCTGCGGAGCACGCTCACCGGCCGGCCGGCGGTGCTGCCGGGGGTGTAGACGGTGAATTCAGCGGCGGATCCGAGGCGGGCGATCCGTTCCGGCGGCTGGCCCCACGCCGCCAGGCCCTTGCGCCACTGGTCGGCCTGGGCCGCGGCATATTGGTCCGGCGTCATCCCCTGGCGCGCTGCATCCCGGGGGTCCACCCAGGGCCGGAAATCCGCCGGGACCAGGTCCGGGAAATGGAGCAGGAGATTGGGCAGGTCGCCCTTGGGGTCGACGGCGATCACCGGGATGTTGTCGATCAGGGCCTCTTCGATGAGGCTGATCCCGAGGCCGGTCTTGCCGCTGCCGGTCATCCCGATGATGACGGCGTGGGTGGCGAGGTCCTTGGCATCGTAGAGGACGGGGTCGGGTTGGAGGCGTCGGGCTGCCAGGTCGTAAGTCCTGCCCAGGTAGAACGCACCGAGCTTTTCATAGGTCGAGGTCATGGGGGTGCTCCGATCTCGTGCCGGAGGCCGGCTCCCGGCGCATCCGATGATTCGCGGGCCTACAGCCGCTCCGCCGTGAAGGTGTTGCACTGGTTGATGTCGCCGGATTCGAGGCCCCTTCGGAACCACCGGACCCGCTGGGCCGAAGTGCCGTGGGTGAAGCTGTCGTTTTCCCAGCGCATCGATCCTCCTTCCGGGTTAAGGGGTGGTGCAGATGCCGGGTCAGAAGCCCGGGAGCTTGAATTTCAGGGTCACCTCGCCCGTGGTCTTGTCGAGGTGAACCATGCGGCCGTCGTCATGCCCGGCCGGCATCTTCCGTCCGGTGGCCATCTCCATGAGGCCGCTGATGAACTGCATCCCCGTGTTGAGAACCTGCTCCATCCGCTCGGGGGAGGCGTCCGGGCTGCCGCCGCTCCGGCCGGTGCGGTGCCGGTCATCGCCGGATGGACGGCCGCCGGCGGTTGCGTGGGCTTCCGCCTGATCCGGCGCAGGTTCCCGGACCGGCGTTTCGGACGCTGCCGGCAGGATCTCCTCCTCCTCGGCGTCGTAGTCCAGCTTTGCCGCCTCGTCATCCAGCACCCGGGGGTTGAGGTAGTGGGGCGTGTCCTCGGGGAGCTCCTCGCCGGGGTTGACCTCCGCCGACAGGGCGACGGGATCCTCCCCCATCATCTCCCGGAGCTTGTTGAGCATCTCGGCCCGCTTGGCCCGGGAGAACTCGACCTGGTCGGTGGTCCCCTCGAAGACGCCGTCGAACAGGGCGGTCTTGAGCTGGATGCCCGCCAGAATCTTCTCCTCGATGCTGTTTTTGGTGATGAGGTTGACCACATTGATGCACCGGCTTTTCTGGCCGATGCGGTTGACGCGGCCGATCCGCTGGTTCATCCGGGCCGGGTTCCAGGGCAGCTCGAAATTGATGACGCAGTCGGCGGCCTGGAGGTTGAGCCCCGTGCCGCCGGCATCCGAGGAGAGGAAGACCCGGCAGTCGGGGTTGTTCGTAAACTCGTCGATGAGGGCCTGGCGCTTCGGAACCGGCACCTTTCCCGTCAGCTCGATGAAGTCGATGCCTGCGTTGGAGAGGTATTTTCCGATGAGGAAGATCATGGTGGTCCACTCGCTGAAGATCACCACCTTGCGGCCGCTCTGGATCACCAGCTCGTCGACGATCCCCTCGAGCTCCTTCAGCTTGGGGGAGATGTTGGTCTGGCGGTCGACCAGGTAGGTCGAGTCGCAGGTCATCCGCATCATCAGGAGCAGCTTCTGGATCTTGCGGAGGTCCATGGGGGTGAGAAATTTTTTGTTGAGGATCGGCAGCAGGCTGGAGAGGTAGCCGTTGTGAATCTCCGCCTGCTTCTCCGTGAGGTCGATGTAATAATTGTTGACGGTCTGCTCGGGCAGATCCTTGAGCACGTCCTCCTTGCGCCGTCGGATCACGATGGACTTGAGGGTCTCGTGGAGGCGGTCCAGGTTCCGGTAGCCCAGGATCTGCCCCTTTTTCCTGCGGCTCAACATGAAGTGGTCTGCGGCGAACCGCCAGAGGGGGGAGAGGAGGTAGGGGTCGAGGAACTGGACGATGGAATAGACGTCCTCGAGCTTGTTCTCCAGGGGGGTTCCCGTCAGGACCAGGGCGTGCTTCCGCCGGATGCGCTTGACCGCGTCGGCGGTCTTGGTGTTGAAGTTCTTGATCCGCTGGGCTTCGTCCAGGATGATGAGGTCGGGATGAAACCCGGAGATGACGGTGGCGTCCCGGAGGACCGCTTCGTAGTTGGTGATCTTGAAGAGACTCTCGTCGGCGTCGTAGACGGCCCGGCGCTGCATGGGGTTTCCGGCTACGATCACGGCCGTCTCGTCGGTGAACCGTTCGATCTCCCGCTTCCACTGCTCCTTGAGGGAGGCCAGCGTGACCACGAGGATCCGGCTGAAGCCGAAAAGCTCCTTTTTGAGGATGCCGAGAGCGATGGCCTGCAGCGTCTTGCCCAGGCCCATTTCATCACCGATGAGGGCGGCCCGCCGGCGGAGGGCGAACTGAACGCCCTCCAGCTGGTACGGATAGAGGCGGGTCTTGAGGCGCCCCAGGGCCGGGGAGGCGTCATCGGAGATCCCGGCGAGTTCGGCATCCAGGAGGTCGTGGTCGATGCGGTGGACGAGGGACTCCTGGAACCGGATTCGTTTGTTGCCGTCGAGGCGCTCCAGGAGCGGCATGAGGTCCGACGGCCGCTCGCGGAGGAATTCCCCTGTTTCCGAAAAGAAGTCCCGCCACAGGGCCCGGGCATCCTGGATCTCCGCATCGGGGCGCTCGGAGAAAAGCCTGGGGCGCTGGCGGACCGAATCCCAGTAGATGTCCACGAACGGGAAGCGTTCTTGGGCGATCTGGCGGGCCGCCTTCCTGTCCTGCTGGATCTCCTGGCGGAGGAAGAAGATGTGCTTGCAGGTGTTGAGCCGGTTGGTCTCGTAGTCCGGGCAGGTGCAGTGGCCGACGCCCGCCGCCGGGTCATGGAGGGTGACCAGGTATGTTTTGCCCTTGGGGGTCTCCACCAGGTGCTCGCCTTTGTACATGTCCCCCCATACGGCGCGAAAGCCCTCGTTTCTGGCCCGCTTTTTCCGGTCTTCGAGGGCCTGTTCGCGGATCTCTTCAGGGGTCAGGCAGAGGGCATCCTCCGGTGTTGTTGCTTCGGGCCGGCTCCGGTCCCGTCCCAGGAGTGCTGCGCCCCTGAGCCGCTGCTCCACATCCAGGAGGGCCGCAATGGTGTGCTTGCACCCCCTTCCTGGAAAAGGACAGTCGCAGGAGGTGGCCAGATCGTCCTCCAGAAGCTGGACCCGGGTGGTATAATCGCCGTACCTTCCGTCCACGTCATAGACAAAACGGCCGGCATCCGGATCGCTGTCCACCAGGGCAAACGCGCCGTTCTGGTAGAGGTCGAGGCCGCGGTGGAAGATGACGTTGGAAGGCGCAACCGCGCTGCGGATGTAATCGGTGGAGAGGGGGATCATCAAAAAATACCTCCATAAGTATTAAGTACATTAGACATCCGGGAAATTCGGATGTCAGGCGACCGTGAGGCGGTTCCTTCCGGCGGCCTTGCTCCGGTAGAGGAGACTGTCGGCTCTCTTGAATATGCTTTCCATGGTATCGTCGTCGTCGACCAGCGTCGCGCCCATGGATACGGTGACCTTGAGCTTTTCCATGCCGTGGGGGAAATGGGTATTGGCCACAAGCTTCCGCAGGCGGTTTCCAAGGTGCTCGAGATCCTCCTGCCGGATGTTTCGGATGATGCCGACAAATTCCTCTCCGCCCCAGCGTCCGAAAAGGTCAAAGGGCCGCACGTTCCGGACCAGGACGTCCGCCACATGTCTGAGCACATTGTCGCCGACATCATGGCCGTAGGTGTCATTTACCCGCTTGAAGTGGTCGATGTCCATGAACAGGATCCCGAAGGGAATGTTGAAGCGCTTCTTTTCCTCGAACCGGCTCTGGATCTCCCGCTCGATATAGTATCGGTTGGCCAGCTGGGTCAGCTTATCCAGCAGCGCCATTTTTTCAAGCTCCCGGACCCGCAGCGCGCTGTTTTTCCGGTCGCTGATATCCGCGAAGAGGCCGATATAGCCCAAGGCTTTTTCCCATGCGTCGGTCAGCACGGAGATCCGCACGCAGACGGGCACCCGGGAGCCGTCATGGTGGTGGATATAGACCTCCACTTCCCGGGGATGGCTGTCCGGAAGCGTGTCCCCGATGGGGCAAACGGCAGTGTTGAGGTCGTTTCCATCGGCATCGACATCGGGAAAGATGGCATCGGTGCAGAGGGTCCCGATCACCGCCGATGCAGGAAAGCCCGTGATCCGCTCGGCGGCTTTGTTCCAGTAGCTGATCTTTCCAGCATCATCGATGATGTAGAGCCCGTCATGGAGGCTTTCGACAATCCGCTTGAAGGCATCATGGTTTAAGTCCACATATGGTCCTGTTCTGTCGGGGTCTTTTGGTACACTTCGAAACTATATCATGTCGACGTCATTTTCAACATCGGCGTCATTTTCAACCGGGAGTTTTCCGGGAGAGGAAAGGGGGCTCGAGCGGGGAGGGGGATCCCTGTCCGGGGATGCCGGCCCGGATGCATTTCAGGTGGTCATAGCTGTATTTTCCGCCGAACTTCTCGTAGACGGGCTTGAGGCGGTGGGCCTGTTCCGCGGGCAGGTCCTGGAAGGCGGATTCGATTTCCCGCCGCTCCTCCGGTGACAGGGCCACGACCTCGTCGGCGGAAAGCCTGCCGGTCTCGATGAGCGCCGCCAGATGTCCGTACACGGTCATGGACGACAGCTGCCGCGCCCGGGCGATCTCTTCGGGGGGGCTTCCCGCCTCGAACATGGCCAGGGTCGCTGCGATGGTGTCGGAAAACGGGGCTTCCGGGAAAGCCTGCCGTCCGGGATCCGCCGGTCCCGTCGCCGTGTCGGCGGACGCTTCTTCTGGCCCTGGCCGCCGGCCGTGGCGCGCCACATGGGCCTGGACGGCCGCCAGGAACGCTTCGCCGTAGCGCGAAAGCTTTGCCTCCCCGATGCCGGTAATCTCTCCCAGCGCTTCCGGGGATGCCGGCTGGCGGCGGACCATTTCCCGCAGGGTTGCGTCATGAAAGACCACGTAGGGCGGCACACCGGCCGCCTGGGCCGTTTCGAGGCGGAGGGCCCGCAGGCGCTCCCACAATGCGAGATCCGCCGGATCCTCGAAGGCCGCCGGCGCCGCCTTGCGCTTCGCGGCCGTCCGCACCGGTGCGGGGTCCTTGCGGAGGCGCACGCTCTCTTTGCCGACGAGCACCGGGCGGCTTTCGGGCGTGAGGTAGAATCCCCCGCCGGAGAGGTCCGTGGCGAGATAGCCGTGCGCCACCAGCTGCCGGAAGATGGATTTCCATTCATTCCGGGACAGCTCCGCCCCGATCCCGAAGGTGGAGACGCGGTGGTGGCCAAAGCGGCGCATCCGCTCCGATGCCTGCCCGATCAGCACATTGGCGAGGTACTCCGCCCCGAAGCGCTGGCCGGTGCGAAAGACGCACGAGAGGGCCTTGCGGGCGGCCAGGGTGCCGTCCCAGGTCTCGACACCCCCGCGGCAGACGTCGCAGTTGCCGCACGGGCTCGGGAGCGTCTCCCCGAAATAGGCCAGCAGCACCTGCCTTCGGCACCGGGCGCTTTCGGCGTAGCCGAGCATGGCGTCGCCCTTGACGCGGCGGATCCGCTTGAACGGTTCGCTGCCGGCCGACCCTTCAATCATCCGCCGCATGGCCACCACATCGGCGAGCCCGTAGAGCATCCAGGCGTCGGCCGGGTACCCGTCGCGGCCGGCGCGGCCGGTCTCCTGGTAGTAGGCCTCCAGGGTCTGGGGGAGCCCCATGTGGGCGACGAAGCGCACATCGGGCTTGTCGATGCCCATGCCGAAGGCGACCGTGGCGACGATGATGACCCCTTCTTCCCGCAGGAACCGCCGCTGGGCAGCGAGCCGCTGGTCGGCGGCCATCCCCGCATGGTAGGGAAGGGCCGTAAACCCCATTTCGGTGAGCTTCCGGGCGGTCGTGTCGGTCTGCTTGCGGCTGAGGCAGTAGACAATGCCGGCATGGCCGTCGTGTTCGGTCTTGAGGAAGGCGGCAAGCTGGCGCAGGCCGGTCTGCCGGGGCTCTGCCCGGTAGCAGATATTGGGTCGGTCGAAGCTCGAGATGAAGTGCCGGGCCTGGTGGAGCCCCAGCTTGGCGATGATCTCCTTTCGGGTGTCGGGGTCGGCAGTGGCGGTGAGGGCAATCCTCGGTACGCCGGGAAACTGCTCGGCAAGCATGGAGAGCTGGAGGTATTCGGGCCGGAAATCATGGCCCCACTGCGAGATGCAGTGGGCTTCGTCGATGGCGAAGAGCGCCACCTGGATCCGGCTCAGAAACGACTGGAAGGCCGGCGTCGTGAGCCGTTCCGGGGCCACGTAAAGCAGGTCGGTCCACCCGGAGAATACCTGATCCTGGACGTCGCGGATGGCCTCGAAGCTCAGGGTCGAATTGATGAAGGCCGCCCGGATGCCGTTCTGGCGAAGTGCGTCGGTCTGGTCCTGCATCAGGGCGATCAGCGGCGACACCACCACCCCGACGCCCGGCCGGATCAGGGCCGGGATCTGGTAGCACAGCGACTTGCCGCTCCCGGTGGGCATCAGCACAAAGGCATCCCCGCCATGGACGAGGTGATCGATGACCCCTTTCTGGTGCTCCCGAAATGCCGGATAGCCGAAGCGGGTGCGGAGGATCTCCTCGGGGGTCGCGGGATGTTCTGTTCTGTCCGTCATGTCTGCTGCCTCTGAAACGCCTGGCCCGGGGGCCTAGCCCGCCGGCGGGGAATGGTGGATCCTAACGGCAATATGGGGTGTTTGTCAAACCGGCTGCCGGCTCCCGGGCCCATGGCCCGAAGCCCCGACGACGCGGTGTGCCAGCCGGGTTTCCCGGAGGCGGCGGGGGCTTACCGATTGACGGAGGCCGGTTTTTCGGATAAGGGAAGTCCCGTCAGAAGTCCTCGGAAATGCCCGCCGGCGATTGCCGGGCTGACAACGGGCGCCGTCCTCCCGGCGCGGACGGCCGCACCCGGCCGCGGCCGGGGAGACGCAAATAGATCTGTCAACCAGAAGGAAGCGACGGTTATGATCAAAATCAATGAAAGTTATCTGAAGCTCCAGGCATCCTACCTGTTTATCGACATCGCCCGCCGGGTTCAGGCGTTTCAGGCGGCCCACCCCGAAAAGGAGATCATCAAGCTGGGCATCGGCGATGTGACCCATCCGCTGCCCGATGCCTGCATCCAGGCCTTCCACCAGGGAGTCGACGAAATGGCCAGCGCCGCCACCTTCAGGGGCTACGGCCCGGAACAGGGCTATGCCTTTCTCCGGGAGAAGATCGCCGAGCACGACTTCCAGGCACGGGGCGCCGACATCGCGGCCGACGAGATTTTCATCAGCGACGGGGCCAAATGCGATACCGGGAACATCCAGGAGATCTTCTCCCAGGAGATCCGGATCGCGGTGCCCGATCCGGTCTACCCCGTCTACGTGGACACCAACGTGATGGCCGGCCGCACCGGCGCCGCCGAGGAAGGCCGCTACAAAGGGCTGGTCTACCTCGAGGGCACCCGGGAAAACGGCTTCATTCCGGCGCTGCCCGGCGAACCGGTGGACCTGATCTACCTCTGTTACCCCAACAACCCCACCGGCGCCACCATCACCCGGGAGCAGCTCAAGGTCTGGGTCGACTACGCCCGGGAGAACCGTTCCCTGATCCTCTACGATGCCGCCTACGAGGCCTTTATCCGGGATCCAGCACTCCCGCGCACCATTTACGAGATCGAAGGCGCCCGGGAGGTGGCCATCGAGTTCCGAAGCTTTTCCAAGACGGCGGGCTTCACCGGGACCCGATGCGCCTTTACCGTCGTGCCCAAGGTCTGTACGGCCTATGACACCGCCGGCGAGAAGCATCTGGTCCATGCCCTGTGGAACCGCCGCCACGGCACCAAGTTCAACGGCGTCTCCTACCCGGTTCAGAAGGCTGCCGAGGCGGTCTACAGCCCGGAGGGACAGGCCCAGGCCCGGGCCCTTATCGACGGCTACCTGGAAAACGCCGCCCTGATTCGCCGGGAGATGTCGTCCCTGGGCTTCGACTGCGTGGGCGGAGAGAACTCCCCCTACATCTGGGTCGACGGCCGGCGGGATTCCTGGGCGTTTTTCGACCTGCTGCTGAACGAGGCCGGGGTGGTCTGCACCCCCGGGGCCGGTTTCGGCCGGTGCGGGGAGGGCTACATCCGCATCAGCGCCTTCAACAGTCGCGACAACGTCGAGGCGGCCATGGCCCGCATCCGATCCGCCCTGGCCGGGTGAGTCCGCTTCAGGGCGCCCGCCACCGGCGTCAGACATAGGCCATCGCGGGAAGACCCTTTCGGCGGCGCAGCGCCTCGAGCAGCCCCACGGTGCCGGTCATCATGTTGTCCCCCCAGGGGGCGCCCATGACAGCGGGCAGGGGACAGCCCTGCAGCAGCCGGCGCCGGGGGCCCGTCGCCAAAATGATATCGACGGTGTCGAATCCCGGGGCTCTGCGGGTGTAGGCGCCGTGGCCCCCTTCGGCCAGGATTGCCTCGTGCGTCAGCGTGCCGTCGGCCAGTTCCCGAAGCAGGGATGCGATGCGCTTGCCCGTCACGGCGTGGGTGTGGTATTCGAAAAAGCCGTCCAGCGCTCCTTTTTCGACCACCGCGCCGACGGTGTGGGACGTGGCGATGTCCAGAACCAGGACGGTTTCCAGGCCGCTGCACCGGCTGTCCATAGTGGCGCCCAGGATCGCCGCCATACCGCTGTCCATCACGTAGACTTCGGCGGTGGGCAGCCGGCCGGCGCTCTGGGCCACGGCCGCAAGGCGGTTCATGGTGCCGGGGATTTCATCGCTCCGGTAGAGCAGCGTGTGGGGGAAGGGTGCGCGGTCCAGGTCCGCCGTGAACAGCCGGTGGCGGTAGTCGAGGTGCGACACCCCGGGGGGCGCCACCCCGTGATCCTGCACGCAGACCGCCACCGCGTCGAAGTCGACCGGCACCCCGAAGCCCGCCACGATGCCCGCGATTCGCGCGGGTTCCAGATCCCCGAGGACGAGGGGCGTAAACTCCGGGCGGCCCCGGAGTTCCGCCACCTCGGCGTCGTCGAGGATCTCGATGCCGGCGGCCTCGACCCGCGCCGGGTCGTGATGGACGGTGGCGGCCGCCGCCGGCGTCATCACCACCCTGGCACCCTCCGCCCGCGCCTTCAACACCCCCGATAAAGGACTTCCGCCCATTTCGCAGCCGGAAACGGCCAGGCTGCCGCCGGCGGCTTCGGCCGTTTCCGTGATCAGACGGGCCGGCGATTTGACCACCGCCTTGTAGTGGAGATCCGCGGAATCATCGTAGTAGAGGATGTCCATGGTGCCGGCGCCGATGTCGATCATCAGATATCTGCTCATGCCCGTCCTTTCTCTGTTCCCTGGTTCGGCCGCCCAAAGCGGCCCTTATTTCTGGGGCATCCCGGGGGCGTCGGGAGCGGTCAGCTCCCCCTTCTCGATCGGCTGCAGATCGATCTCCTTGATGAAGCCGCGGAGAAACCCTACGGAAAGGGTGCTGAGGGGGCGGATGTTGACCTCCGGATCCCCGTCGGGTCCCTGGATGGTGTAGTCGGTGGCGATAATGCCGTCGCCCACAATCATTTTGCCGATGACCGGGATCATGTCGAGCACCTTATTGAGGACATTGATCGGGATGACGATGCCCCTGAGGTCTGTCATCCGCCGTTCAATGTCGTAGGTCCCCTCGGCCGTCATGGCAAGGGAGACGCCCTCCATCCGGCCGTTGGCAAGGGTCATGATCCCGTCCTCGAACGCGAGGTCTCCATCCAGGGTCCGGAAATGGATGCCGCCGCGCTGAAGCTGGCCCAGGGCCCCCACGAATGAGGCCATGGAGAGGACCTTGACCAGGCCGGGAGCACGGACCAGGAGATAGTCCCGGATCTGTACCGTTCCCGACACGGGCTTCGCCGTCGGCAGGAGATCCTCGCACCGCCCGTCAAAGACCAGCCTGCCGCCCTGGATGTAATGGGTCAGGTCGATCCCCTTCAGCAGGGCGCCGGCGTCCTCCGCCTGGATGAGGATTTGATCGGGGGCCTCCTCCTGGGTCACGGCGACGTGGAGCGGCGCCTCCCCGAAGGCGCCGTCGACAGCCGCCGACTGGAGCTTGCTTCCGGTCCATGCGATCCGGCCTTGGGGGCGGTCGACCACGATCCCATTGGCCAGAAGGGCTTCCCCGACATCAAAGCTCACGACACCCTTCAGCCGCGTTGAATCTTCCGTCGGCGTGGACGGTTCTTCCAGAGGGGGGTCGGCGGACCGGGAGCCGGATGCTTCCGGAGCCCCCCGCCCGCCGTTGAGCAGGCCCGACGCATCGAACCTCTCCCCGGTCAGCGACGCCCGCAGGCTTTGGGAGGCGTCCAATGCCAGGGTTGCTGCAAGCCGGTGTGCGCCCGCATGGAGCGGATCGAGTGTGAGGTCGAAGGTCATGGGGCTCGAAAAGGTGACGGTCCCGGCGCCCTGGACGTCCAGATGGTCGCCGGAGAGGGCCAGGCGGGATATGGCCAGGGTCGCCGCATCCGTCACGGTCCCCCGGCTTTCGAGGATGGCGGGGGTGCCGGACGGCTTCATCCATCCCCAGGTATGGAGATCGACCGCGGCCTGGGTGAGGTCGAGGCGTGAGGCGATCTCCGTACCGGCATCGGTTCGCGTGAGGTCCAGGCCGGCCTGGAGCGTGCCTGTCAGGAACGGCAGCGGCGGCAGGCGGAAATCATCGAGGTGCTCGGCATCTACAGCCGCAGAAAGATGGAGGGTCGCTTTGGTGTCGGTGCCATAGGCAACTTGGACGGCCACGGGCGTCCGTCCGCACCGGACCGCTCCCTCCAGGGAGAACCGCCCGTTGTCCATGGATGCCGTCGCCCTGCCGTCCGTGAGGTCGAACCCGAAATAGCCATCGGCAGCAATGTTCGTGATCTCCGATGAGACATCGTGGCGGATGTCGGCGGCCGTAAGCTTCTCCCGGAGCGGGAACTGGGAGTGGATCCGGGTTTCGGCCAGGGCGTCCGTGAGGGGCGGCAGGGGCACCGCCGCCATATCGTCTTCGAGGATGATCCGCGCAGCGTCGGCAAGATCCGACGCCGGCCCCTGGAGTTCGACGGTAACGTCGATGGCGGGGAGGTCTGATTGGATGCCCGAGAAGTCTGCCCGGGCCGCTGTGATCCGGGACTGCCCGACCTCGCCGGATGCAAGCTGAACCTGGGAGTCGCGGGCGGAGATGGTGAAGGCGCCCCGGGCGCTCTGGACGGGGGGGAGGGGGGGGAAATAGTCGAGGCGCAGGCCGGAGAAGGCACCCTCGACGGCGATGGCGGATTTGGGAAGGTCTTTCAGCGATGATACGGCCGGGTCAAGGTCCACCCGGAAGGCGGCGTGGGTGATCCGGCCGCCTTCGGCATGGGAGGTGATCCAATGCCGCGCCGCGGGGGAGAACTGCGTGGGCCATAAGCGATGGAAGGTCTCCGTGGGCAAATCGTCGATGGTTCCCTCGGCCAGGATCCTCGGAAACGGATCTGCGGCGTGGGCCTGCCCGGAAAACTGGAGGGTGGGGCCGCCCAGGTCGGCGAGAAACGACGTGACACGGATGCCCGCGGGAGCGTAGCGGAGCTCGCCGGCGGCCGCTATCCGTTCCATGGGCATCGGTGATGCCAGATGGCTTTTCGAGGAGACCTCGCCGTCGGTGCCGCGCACCGCAATGGCGCTGCGGTCGAGGGAGACGAAGAGGTTTTCCTGGGCCCAGCGGACGCCCTGGAAATCCGATATTTCCAACCCCCGGATTTCGGATGCTGCATGGTAGTCGAAGGTCTCTTCGGAGAAATGGGCCAGGGGCCATGCAAACGACAGGCGGGTCTCGGCGTTGCCGGAGGCGATCTTCACCGGGGGCAGCGTGCCGCCCGTCAGCCCGTCGACCACCCGGTAGAGATCGCTGGCAGGCCCATTGGCGTTGGCCTGGATCTCGATGGCGTTGGCAGGCTCGGTGAAGTTGCCGATAACGACCTTGCCGTCGGTGGCCCGGGTGTTGTAGGTCCGGGCGCCGGTGACATCGATGGTGATGTCGTGAGCGGTGAAGTGCGCCGTACCTTCGGCATCCTCGATGGGGGCGAGCGTTGAAAGGTACTTCATGGCGATTTTGGAGAACGGGGCCTGGACGTCGAGAACGTCCCGGGGGAGGACCGGTGCTGCGAGGGCCTCGGGCGTGATCCGGATTTTGGCGACGGCATTGTGGATCTCTCCGCCGAGGAAATGGTCGCGAATCCAGGCCCGGGTGGCGGGGATCACATGATGGGGCCAGAAGTGGTGGGCTTCGGCGGGGTTGAGGCCGTCGATCTGCATATCCAGCGAGATGGTGCCGAACCTCCCGGGATGCTCGACGGCGCCCGTGGCGTCGATGGTCGTCCCCCGGGAGTCGATGTGCATACGCGCCAACTCCAGCCGGGTGAAATCGTTGTTGAGCCCCCCCTTGGCGGTGAAGGCGTCGATCGGCAGGGGGGCCTCCCAGATGTCCGGCATGCGGAGAGCACCGCCGCTTTCCGATTCCATGCTGAACCGAAGGTTTTCGACGGCGCCGCCCTCATCCAGTCGGAACCGCACTTCGATGTCGGCGGCCATGTCGATTCCCATGAGGGGGGCGAGGGCCGGTGCGAGATGGGCCAGGATCGGCGGTCGGAAATTCGTGAAATGAATCCGGCTCTCCGGGGCCTCGCCCGGATCCGCCCCCTTTTCCGGGGGCGCGTGGACCACCGTGTGAACGCGGCCGGAGCGCTCATCGATGCTGTAGTTTGCCGTCAGGATGATTTCCGGTGCCGGCTGGACGTGCAGTGTGGAGAGGACCATGCTGGAAAGCACCATCTGAAGGGGCTGGGATTCCCCGGGAAGGGTCAGCCGGCCGTCTTCGGCGTGAAGCCGCTTGAAGTCCTGGTGGCGGCTGGCAAGGTCGAAAAGGGTCCCAAAAACCGCCGGAAGGTTCTGAACGCCCAGTCCGGGCAGATCCGCTGCCGCCGCCGGCGGCACCGGCGGGAGATGGGACAGGTTGATATGGGGCTGGCTGAGCCAGATCTCCGTCGGCGTGACCCTGC
>CAJXSB010000051.1 GCA_913060435.1 uncultured Desulfococcus sp. | reverse complement strand
AAATGATTCAGATTGCCTGTTGCGGTAAAACGGTATCCCCATACGCAACCACCCCACAAGCACATCCAATGTAAAAATTCAATATTTCAATTCGTTAAACATAACAGCCATCCATGCGGATCAATATACGGTCATCACCGTATTGCAAAAAACGACCGAAGCTCATTAATCTTACGACAATATGAAACGCATCATTTCAGCGACACCCATCATCGCAGGGCTGCTGGTCACCGCCGTGCTGGTGAGCGGCTGCCCAACGACACAGCAAACCGATGAAACGCCACGGGGGGACGTCTCCATTCCTCACGGTTACATGGCCCGCCTTCAGCAGATGCACGACGGCCGGATGATCGGCTTCGGTCCCTTTGTGGGCTATTATTTCCGACCGGAAGATCCCCAGGATTTGAGCCGACTGCGGTTTGTCTGCTTTAACGAGAATCGATTCTACAGCTCGGATATGCCGGACGGCGCGAAACTCTACGAAGGCGAAGCGGTTCGAACCACCCTGCCCGAAGCCGACATGACGATTCCAGCCAAAGATCGGATCAACCCGATCCGTTTCGAGGATGCACCCGAAGCGTGGCGCGAGCCGCGACCGGAACCCCGGGATGAATTCCTGCACTTTCACTCCTGCCATAACGGGGCCGGGCCGGTGCGAACCGGATACTGGCTGCGTCATGCCGCTGTTGCCGATTTCACCTACGATATGGGGGGGCGGATCGATAGGGAGAGTCCCCTGCATCACGACGTTCAAAAAGGACCGGACCGGAAATTCGTTCGGATGATCGAATTCGACAGGGGGCCGCGAAAAGGCGATTGAGCGACATTCAACAGCGTGTGCGTTTAACCCTGCGCGGTCGGGCGAAAAGAAAAACTTATCATCATTTGCCAACGCGAACAGGAGGAACCATCCCATCATGAAAAACGGCAAAACAATTCGTGACCTTGTAATCGCCGTTGTGCTGCTGCTGGGTGTCTACTGGTCGGCGGCTTCGGCGACGAACCACGGCGGCCGGGGATATCCCAACGCCGACTACCTGGCCAGCGCCCAATGGCTCCAATCCCATAAGCACAACGCATCCCTGGTGATCGTGGACGTTCGGATGGACGAGTATTTCGACGACAAACTGATCCCCGATGCCGTGCGAATGCCGTGGCGGCTCTTCCGGTACAACGTGCCGGCCGCGAACATGGGCGCGCTCTTCGTGGGCGTCGAACGGGCCCAGGAAATTCTGGGCGAACACGGCATCGCCCGGAACGACACGGTGGTGCTCTACGATTCCGTGGAACGGGACGGCGGCGCCACCAGCTCCTACGTTTTCTGGGTTCTCGACCTGCTGGGCCACCAGAAAATGAAAGTGCTGGAGCGGGGCATCGACGGATGGATCGACGCCGGCGGCGAGACGGTCTCCGATCCCCGGAAACCGGAGAAGGTGCTTTACCAGGCCCCGTCGGACGAAATCGACGCCCGGAAATACGTCAAAGCCGACTTCATGATGCCGCGCCTGGGCGACCCCTATTATCAGATTCTGGACGTGCGGTCCCGTCAGGAATACCTGGGCGAGGCCCCCAACACGGCGCTGGACGGGACGGTGCTCAAGCTTGGCCACGTCCCCACCGCCTACAACATCAACTACACCCTCAACTGGACCTCCCCCGACGTCAAGGGGATCAAGCCATACGGGGAACTGCAGCAGTTGTACAGAGGGCTCGATCCCGACAAGGCCGTCATCACCTACTGCCATTCGGCCCGGCGGGGCTCCTTCGGGTATTTTGCCCTCCGGCTCATGGGGTTCGAAGACGTGATGCTCTATGAGCCCTCCTGGATGGAATGGGGGAACAAGCGCTACTATTATCCTGTGGAAACCGCTGAAAACAAGCTGCCCGGCGGCGCGTTGCCGGGGGCCACATCCGCTTCCGCCAGGAGCGGAAAGACGCGGAGTGGGCAGGGCGGATCGGCCGCCCCATCCGGAGGCGGGGGCGGCTCCAAAAGCGGATACGTCTCCTGCGGAGGATAAGCCATGGAAACCAAGAACAAAGCAACCATCCCCTACTGGAGATGGATTCCGACATCGTTCGCTTTGGCGGGCATTATCGTTTTCATTTTCGCCACCTACGGGCCGCCGGCCTCGTCCAGCGGGTTCGTGAGCGTCCTGAAGGGATTTTTTCAATGGGTGGCGCCCGACTACGCCGCGGCGAAGGCCCATTACAAGGCCATTCCCGGCCCAGGATCGTGGCTCTTCGCCTTTGTGCTGGGCATGGCCATCGGCGGATTCATCGCGGGACGGACCTCTAAAACGATCCCGGTGCGCGACATGCCGCCCATCTGGCAAAAACGATTCGGCAAAAGTCGGGTCAAACGATATGCAGCCACGTTTTTCGGCGGGTTCCTGATCCTGTTCGGATCGCGGCTGGCCGGCGGCTGCACCCTGGGACTGTTCATCTCCGGTTCGACCCAGCTGGCCGTCAGCGGCCTCTATTTCGGCGTGGTGATCTTTGCAGTGGCCATGCTCACGGCCCGGTTGATCTTCGGCAAGGTCGCTGAGAAGGAGGAGATCCAATGACGGAAATATGGCTTGGACTGTTTTCAGGCATCGCCTTCGGGTTCGTCATCCAGCGCATCGGCGCCACCGACGCCCACCGGATGGCCCGGTCACACCTGATGCTGGACGCCGACATACCCCGGTTCATGGTCACGGCGGTGGCGCTGTCCGCCCTCGGGCTTTTCGGCCTCCAGGCGGTGGGCCTGGGCCGGAGCCTGCCGCTGCCCACCAGCATCGTGGCCACGGGGCTGGCCGCGGTGATCTTCGGCATCGGCTGGGGCCTGGCCGGGTATTGTCCCGGCACCACTTGGGCCGCCGTCGGCGAAGGGCGCATGGATGCGGTTTTCGCCCTGCTGGGCGGCTTGGCCGGCACGGCCCTGTTCGCCCAGCTCCACGAAACCCTGATCCCCCTCCTTTACGACCCCACCAACGTGGGGCAGATCACCTTGACGGACCTCTTTGGCAACCACGCCGTGGCCGCATTGATTCTGACCGTCGGTTTCGGCGTCTGCACCTGGGGTATCGGCAAACTTTGGGCGTCGGGCGAGCGGGTGGTGGCCTTCGAACGGGGGCCTGATCCCGGCGGTGACCACCAGGATCACCACGCCCACATGATGGCTGATTTTCGGCGGCGCTTCTGGATTTCCCTCGTCCTTACGGCTCCCATCCTGGTCCTGGCGCCGCTGATCCAGAAAACCCTCGGCATCCAAGAAATGATGGCGTTTCCGGGCGACGGCCATGTCCAGTTCGCCTTCGCCACAGCGGTTTTTTTCTATGGCGGCTGGCCCTTTCTCAAAGGGCTCTATGACGAACTTTCCGAAGGCGAGCCCGGCATGATGACCCTCATCGGCGTGGCCATCCTCGTGGCCTACATCTACAGTTCGGCGGTGGTTTTCTCTCTGCCCGGAAAGGTCTTCTTCTGGGAGCTGGCCACTCTCATCGTCATCATGCTCCTGGGGCACTGGATCGAGATGCGGTCGGTCATGGGGGCCTCCGGGGCCCTGGAGGAACTGGTCCAGCTTCTCCCCTCCGAGGCCCACCTCCTCACCGATAGCGGCGACACCGAGGAGGTGCCCGTCGCGGAGCTGTCCGAGGGCGATAAAGTGCTGGTCAAGCCCGGCGAAAAGATCCCGGTGGACGGCGAGATCGCGGCGGGCCATTCCAGCGTGGACGAATCCATGGTCACCGGGGAATCCATCCCCGTGGAGAAATCCGAAGGGGAGGAGGTCATCGGCGGGTCGGTCAACGGCGAGTCGACCCTCACCATATCGGTACAAAAGACCGGCGACGACACCTACCTCTCCCAGGTGGTCAAGATGGTGGAGGAGGCACAGGCCTCCAAATCCAAGGCCCAGAACCTGGCCGACCGGGCCGCCTTCTGGCTCACCGTCATCGCCGTCAGCGCCGGTGTCATCACCCTGGCGGCCTGGCTGTTCACGGGTCGGGAATTCGTCTTCTCCCTGGAACGTATGGTTACCGTCATGGTCATCACCTGCCCCCACGCTCTGGGGCTTGCCGTGCCGCTGGTGGTGGCGGTCTCCACCTCCCTGGCCGCCGGCCAGGGGCTGTTGATACGGAACCGGACCGCCTTCGAGCAGGCTCGATCCCTGAAGGCCGTGGTCTTCGACAAAACCGGGACCCTCACCGAGGGCTTGTTCGGGGTCGATTTGGTCATCCGGCTCGGGGATGAAACCGAAGACGAGATCCTCAAGCTTGCGGCCAGCCTGGAGAGCCATTCGGAGCATCCCATCGCCAATGGCATCGTGGAAATGGCCGACACAAGGGAGATCGACTACCCCGACCCGGAAGATTTTGAAGCCATATCGGGCAAGGGCGCGAAGGCCAAGGTGGCCGGAAAAACCGTCAAGGTCGTCAGTCCAGGCTACTTGAAGGAAAACGGCATCTCCTTGGAGAACGACGACATACGGAAGGCGAGAGACGAAGGTAAGACCGTCGTCTATGTGCTGGTGGACGAGAACCCCATTGGGGCTGTCGCCCTCTCCGACAAGGTCCGTAAAGAATCGCGGGATGCTGTGTCGCGGCTCAAGGAAATGGGCGTCCAGGTGATGATGCTCACCGGCGATGCCGAGGCCGTAGCCAAGTCTGTGGCGGACGACCTGGGCCTCGACGACTATTTCGCCGAGGTCCTTCCGGATGAGAAGGCCGACACCATCAAAGAAATCAAGGGCCGCGGCTTGACCGTAGCCATGGTTGGCGACGGCATCAACGACGCACCGGCCCTGGCTGAGGCGGACATCGGCGTGGCCATCGGCGCTGGCACCGACGTAGCCATCGAAACCGCCGACATCGTCCTCGTCCGCTCCGACCCCCGCGACGTTCTGGCCATCGTAGAACTCTCGCGGGCCACTTACAAAAAAATGGTCCAGAATCTCTGGTGGGCCGCAGGATACAACATCGTCGCCATTCCCTTGGCGGCTGGGGTTCTCTACCCCATCTGGCACTACCTGCTGCCGCCGGCCATCGGCGCTGTGGTCATGTCGCTCTCCACGGTGATTGTGGCCGTCAACGCCAAGCTCCTGGGGCGGGTCGAAAACGACCGGAGCAGGAGAACGAACGTCCAAGGGGATGAGCCGGCAGGGGAAGGTTCGTGGCAATCCGGCGGCCGGAATGATGGTGGGGCGCGGGCGGGCCGCTCCTAAAGCCATTTTCAAGACGGTTTCAGTGGATGACCCCATGGGCTTTCCGTTGTTGCGCTTGTATAAATAGGTAATTCGCATCCGACAGAGAATAACCGCCGTCGAGATTGGACGGCAGAAAGGGAGGCAATGATGAGCAACAGAGATGCTTATGTCGAAAAAATGCACGCAAAACTGGATGAGTTGAATGCCGAAATCGATAGACTGAAAGCAAAACTTGACGGTGCAAAAGCCGAAAAGCGCATTGAATACCAGGAAGATATCGAGAACCTAAAGGCGAAGCAGAAGGAAGTAGAAGAGAAGATCGACACACTTCGGGATGCCGGAGATGATGCCTGGGAGGACATTAAAAAAGGTGTAGAGGACGCCTGGCAGTCGATGGAGAGCGCCGTCAACGCCGCTAAAAATAGATTTAAATAGCGGTTCATCGGGATTGCTTTCGAAGGGGCTCCGTCAGGTATGATGGGGTGCCGCAGGACATGATTGGTGCGCCCAGGGATGGGCGCACGGGAAGGAGAGTATTCATATGAGAACCACCATGAAAATCATCGCTTTGGTCTTGCTGCCCACGGCTGCCGTTGCGCTTTCTTCGCCGGTTTTCGCGGGAAAGGCGGCAAAGGACGATAAAACGACGTCAACAGAGGTACAGTCGGAAACCGTTGAGGCACTCCAGACCATCAGGAGCTATACCCTCCAACAGAAAGACCAGGCCGTCGCGTCGGGGAGAGCACTGCTCGACGATCTCGATGCCCGCATCGATGATATGGTGCAGCGCGTCGAGGCCAAATGGGAACAGATGGACCAGGCCTCCCGGGAAAAGATCAATGCCAGCCTGAAAGAGCTCAGAAAGCAGCGAAACGAGCTGAGCGAATGGTATGGCGGCATGAAGCACAGCTCCACCAAAGCCTGGGATCACGTCAAGGATGGATTTGTCGAAGGTTATGAATCCCTCGCCGAGTCGTTTGGATCAGCGGAAAGCGAGTTTGAGGAGGATACCCGAGGGGGATCCTAGCCGGGCGCCCGCCGGCAGCGGTGATGGCAGGGTGATGGTCAGAGCATCCGTGACGGGAACTATGGCGAGTGTTGACAGGTCGATGCGCGCGGGTCCGTCGCAGCGCGGGTAATGGAGCGGTAATGCACTGGAAGGAATATCAGATTGTAGCCATTTTGAAAAAAGAGCGACGGATGACCTTCTGGCTCGCTCTGGCCCTGGTGCTCCAGTCGGGGTTGTCGATGATCCAGCCATGGCCGCTCCAGGTAATTTTCGACAGCGTCATTCTCGACAAACCGCTGCCCTCGCTTTTAGAGGTGCTTCCAGCGCCCCCTGCGACCTTCATCGCGAACAACCTGCTTGCCGCCATGGTCGCTGCACTCGTGGGAGTGGCGTTCATGAACGGCGCGGCACTCTATATGCAAAACATCACCTACACGCGGCTGGCCCAGAACACCATACAGCGGCTTCGCCTGAAGCTCTTCGCCCACGTACTGCGGCTGCCGATCCGCCATTCCCGAGATATGGGGGCCGGCGAGGTGATCGAGCGCATCACCACGGACACCGAGGACAGCGAGAAGCTCATCGAGGGCGTCAGCACCCTGGCATTTCGGAGCATTCCCACCTTTGTAGGGATCATCGGGATCATGTTCTGGGTGGAATGGGTCCTCGCCGCCGTCACGCTCTTCCTGGCGCCCGTACTGGTTTGGGCGACCTATTTTTTTGGCGCGCGGGTCAAGCAGGCCACGCGGAACCGGCGGCGGCATGAGGCGGCGGTGGCCTCCGAGGCCGAAGCGGCGCGAAAAGGGCATAAATGGCTGAAGATCTTAGGCCTTGAGCCACGCGAGATCGAGCGGATGGAGGAGAAGACGGATCGGAGCCGCAACGCCGGTGTCGCGGCAGGGGTCTGGCAGGGGGCCTACACCGCCATCACCAACGTCGTCCTCGCTTTCGGTACGGCCGTGGTCGTGCTCCTGGGGGTCTGGCGAATCAAGGCAGGCGCCCTCAGCCCAGGGGAGCTGCTGGTGTTTATGAGCTATCTGCGGAGCCTCTACAAGCCGATCCGCGAGGTGACAAAATATTATATGAAGATCACCAAGGCTGTCGCCTGCCTGGAGCGGATCGAGGAGGTGATGCGCATCACCCCGTGTGACCTCGACGTCTGTGAACAGCCGGAGGCGGAAACGATGCCGCCGTTTTCGCGCGATATCGTCTTTGATCGGGCGGGCTTCGAATACGAACCCGGAACAACGGTGCTTGAAGGCGTCTCCTTCACCGTGGAAAAAGGGCAGAAGGTAGCGATTGTCGGCGACTCGGGTTCGGTCAAGTCGACCCTGATGGGGCTGCTGCCCCGCTTTTTCGACGCGACAAACGGCCGAATTCTCATCGACGGCCGGGATATCCGCTCCTTTACACTGGCCTCCCTCCGCAGACAGATCGGCATTGTAACCCAGGAACTGGTGCTCTTCCATGCAACGGTCCGGGAGAATATCGCCCTCGGGCGTCCGGAGGAGACGGTTCGCGATGCGGAGGTCCAGCGGGCGGCAGCATTGGCCAATGCCCATGATTTTATCATGGATCTTCCCGAAGGCTACGACACGGCGCTGGCATCCGGCAGTCTTGGGCTCTCCGGGGGGCAGGCCAAGCGCATCCTGATCGCCCGGGCGTTTCTTCGGGACGCACCGATCGTCCTGCTGGATGAGCCTTCCGCCGGTCTTGATCCAGCCTCCGAGGCGCTGGTAATGGAGGCCTTCGACCGCCTCATGGCGAATAAAACGGTCCTGATGACCTCCCATCGACTGCCCGTCATTGCCAATTCAGACCTGATCCTCGTCCTGCGGGAGGGACGCATCATCGAGTCGGGAACGCACGAGGAGCTGTTGGAGCAGGCCGGCGTATACCGAACATTTTGGCACCAGCAGGTCCGCACTTCCGCGGATGACGAGGCCGCGTCGCAACCATGAACGCCGGCGGATTACCATGAAGGCAAAATGGTCAACAGCAGCGTCGGCGGCATGGGCTTTATCGCGGAGCAGGAATTGAAGCCAGGCGACGGCATCCGGATCCAGATCGTCGATATGGCTCCGGATCCCTGCTGGCTGGATTTTTTTCGTTTTTGAATGCTGCAATCGAGGAAGATCATGAACAAAGAGAGAAAGAAATCGGAAAAGCGGTTTAAGCAAGAGGTGGAAGAGAAAATCATAGAAGAAGCAGAACCCTCACGCAAGCTCTTCGGCACATTCGGGGGCGTATTTACCCCTACGCTTCTGACAATTCTCGGTGTGATCATGTATTTGCGGGAAGGATGGGTGGTGGGAAACGCAGGGCTTTTGGGAGCCTGGCTGATCATTCTTCTGTCTTTCGGAATTACGGCATTCACCGGCTTTTCCCTGTCTAGCATCACTACGAATATTCGAATAGGAGCGGGGGGTGCGTTTAACATTATATCGCAGTCTCTGGGGCTGGAGGTGGGCGGCAGCGTCGGAATTCCGTTGTATATTTCGCAAACCTTGGCCGTCTCCATGTACATATTCGGATTCAGGGCTGGGTGGCTGTGGATTTTCCCCGAACATTCGACCCTGATGGTGGATTTCGCGGTATTTTTTATCTTGTTCGCCATCGGGTTTATCAGTGCGGGACTCGCATTTAAGATCCAGTATCTCATCCTGGCTATCATCATCGGGTCTTTGGTTTCGGTGGCCTGGGCCGGATTTACAGGGTCCATGCAGCACCCGATCCAGTGGTGGGGGGATTTTGCAGGCTCGCCGGAGACCAACTTCAGGGGAACGACTTTCTGGCTTGTTTTCGCGGTATTTTTTCCGGCGTCCACCGGTATCATGGCCGGAGCCAACATGTCCGGCGATCTGGCCAATCCTCGAAAGAGCATCCCGGTGGGCACCCTGTCGGCCATCGGGATCAGTCTTTTGATTTATCTGGCTCTCGCCTTCTGGCTCGCCAGAAGCGCTTCCAAAGATGATTTGCTCAGAACCTACACGATCATGATCGACAAGGCTACCTGGGGACCGGCCGTTTTGGCCGGACTCCTCGGCGCCACTTTTTCATCTGCGCTGTCATCCCTTGTTGGTGCGCCTCGCATCCTCCAGGCGTTGGCGGAACACAAAATTCTGCCGAAAAGTGATTTTTTTGCGAAGCGGACTGCCAAAGGGGAACCCCGAAACGCCATGATCCTTACAGGCCTGATCGTGGCGGGAGCGCTGATGTTGCGGAACTTGAACGCGGTGGCGCCCCTGATCACCATGTTCTTTCTGATCACCTACGCCATGATCAATATTGTGGTGGTGATTGAACAAAGTCTGAAACTAGTAAGTTTTCGACCGCTGCTTCGAATTCCCAGATTCATTCCGATTCTAGGGGCGGCGGGCTGCGTGTTCGCCATGTTCATTGTGAATCCTGTTTTCAGCATCGCCTCGGTCATGGTTGTGATAGCAATCCACGCTTGGCTCATACGAAGGCATTTAAAAGCACCTTTCGGTGACGTGAGAAGCGGACTGTTTGCCGCTGTAGCGGAGTGGGCCGCAAAAAAGATGGAAAACCTGGCTGGTCCCAGGGAACGAACCTGGAAAGCAAATCTATTGATTCCGGTCGAGGATTCATCGGAAGCAAGCAGGCACTTTGACCTTCTGAGAGATATTGCTTATCCAAAGGGTTTTGTCCGGTTGCTGGGTTTGACTGGAAAGCGGGAGAAGGGAGAATTGGAAGAAAACCTTCCCAAGCTGGCTGACAATTTCAACAGCAATGGCGTGTTTTCGGCATGGTCCGTTGTAAGTGCGGCCCAATTCAGTGAAAATCTCGCTGCGGGAATGGAGGCGCTAGGGGGAGCCTTTTTTACCTCCAACCTGATCTTCTTGCGATTGCCCAAAGAGAAAAAACGCGAAGATGAAATAAAAAACATTATAGAGTACGCGGATTTACAACATATGGGAGTAATAATATCCGCGGATGAAAACCTTAAAAAAGACTATGACAAAAATGCTCTCGCCATGCTGCTGGAAAAGGGAGACTCGGGTTGGGAGGCGACAATGGAGCTTGGGAATATGGATCTTGCGCTTTTGGCCGCCTACAAGCTCAAAAGAAACTGGAAAGCCGAGTTGCATTTGCTCGCCAGAATCAATCATGCAGATGAAAAAGACAAAGCACGAAATTTCCTGCGCTCTCTATCGGAGCTTGCCAGGATACCCAACGCAGAAATTCATATATGTCATCAGGAAGAAGAAAAAGAAGAACTCGATCGATTCAATCCGTCTATGTGCATTTTGCCCTTCAACGCGAAAACTCCGTTTGAGAAAATTCGCTCCGTAAGCGAACGGCTGGCTCGTCCATGTCTCTTTACTATGGATAGTGGAAAGGAGAATGCGTTGGTGTAAGCCTGGACTGGTGTTGATCTTCAAAAGCGCCAGAAGATCCAGGAGGAGATTGAAGATGAACTCTTCTGGAGCCCTTTCGTGGAGGGCGACAAGATCGATGTGCGTGTGGAGAAGATCGGAAAGACAATGCCATGCCCTGCCGGGTGGTCTCATCCCTTGCCGATGAATCGGAAAAGGTGGTCAACCACCCCATTCCGGGTCATCTGGGCAGCATGGCGCGGATCACCGTGCCCTGGCCGGGCTGGGAATGGATGTGGAACGATCCGCCGACGATCTCGCAGCGCTCGCGCATGGCCGTCAGGCCGTATCCGCTCAACGGGTCCTTTTCGGAAAGGGTTTCGCGAACATCAAATCCCCGGCCGTCGTCCTCGATCAGAAGAACGAGGGTACGGTTCCCGTCGGCGGCCCCGAGCTGCAGCCGGACGGATGTTGCGTCGCTGTGCTTCTCCGCGTTGCTGAGCCCCTCCTGCACGATCCGGTAGACAATGATCTTCATGGCCTCGGGGACATCCGCTTCGGTGACCTCCGAGGTAAAATCGACCCGGATATTGCCATACATGCGCTGGAACTGGCGCAGGTACCACCGCAGGGTGGCCATCAGGCCCAGATCGTCCAGCGTCGTCGGCCGGAGGTTGGCGGAAATCCGTTTGGTCTCCTTGATGGCACTCGACAGGTATTCGATCTCCCGCGAGAGGGATTCACGCAGACGACCGTCCTGCTGTTCGCGGTCGATCTCTTTCTCTTCCAGGCTGAATTTGATGGCCGCCAGGCTGGCCCCGATGCTGTCGTGGAGTTCTTTGGAAACGGTTTTCCGATCCGCCTCCAGCATATCCAGGACCTTGATGGAAAGCTGCCGGAGCCGCTCCCGGGAGCGTGTCAGGGCCCGCTCGACCCGTCTGCGTTCGCTGATCTCATTTTCGAGGGCGGTGATGCTCTCCTGAAGATCCTTCGAGCGGCGGGTCACCTCCTGAGCCAGACGCCCCACCGCGGCTTCGCAGGGCGCCGCGTCATCCGCCGGCGACGATGCGATGCTGATGGCCAATCGCCGGCCATCCCCCGCCCGGCCCATGGGCGCGCTGAAGAATTCCCACGCAAGCACGCGGCCCCTCTTGTCCTTCAGGGCGACGCAGGCCTGCGCAGCAGCACATTCCGCGGAAAACAGGCCCTCTAAATACGCGGCGACGCCGTCCGGATCTTCGACGCCCATCCGGTCGATCCAGTCGTCAAAGGTGCGAATTTCCGAAGGCGTAAATCCGACAGCGGCCTGAAAAGCCCGGTTGATCAGGAGAAACCGGCCGTCCTCGCTCGCAACGACAATGGGCGACGGCGCGTTGTAGAGCGCCGGAAAATAGAAGGCATCCCCCTGAAGGTGAGTGTCGTTGTGGTCTTCCATGGCCTATTTCTTGGGATCCATGAGCCCCTTTTTGATGGCGTAGGAGGTCAGCCGGGCCACGTTGTGCAGATCGAGTTTGCCCATCAGATTGGAACGATGCTTCTCCACAGTCTTGACGCTGATGTGAAGAAACTCCCCGATTTCCTTGTTGGTATATCCCTCGGCCAGGAGTTTGAGCACCTCCCGCTCCCGCTGGGTGACCTCCTCCCAGGTCGACGCTTTCTTGAGCGTCCGCTGGCTCGTAATAAATCCTTCCATCACCTGGTCGGAAATATCCGGGCTGATGTAGGTCTTTCCCTCCAGGACGCTCTCGATGGCCAGCATCAGCTCCTGACGGCTGGCATCTTTGATGCAGTATCCATCCGCACCGGCCTCGAAGGCCTCGAGCACGAACTGGTCGGATTCGTGAATGGTAAGGGCAAGGATCCGGATATCGGGGAACTCGCGCTTGACCTCTTTGATCACCGAAATGCCCCCCATCTTGGGCATGGACAGGTCCATCAGGACCAGCGCCGGCTTGCTTCTGCGGATCTCCCGAACCGCCGCCAGGCCGTCTTCGGCCTCTCCGACGATCTCGATGTCCTCGCGTCGCCCCAGCATCGATTTCAGCCCCTCTCGGAACAGCTGATGGTCCTCGACAATGAATACCGTATGCATGTTTGACAATGCTCCGTCCTTCCGATCCAATGATGCCATCCGCATGCCGGGTTCCGGCCGGCTGTAGCAGCGGCTTCCCGGACTTGAAGAGATGATGATACCCGATATGCCGACATGAAGCAAACGGAAAGAGCACCGCTGTTCCGGAAGCCGGCATTCATTCGCCGCACGGCCTGCCGACGGCCCGCCCCTGGGCCGCGCCGGGTCTATAATGGTATACCGGCCGCAGGCCCAGAGTACCCGGCCGAGCTTCCCGCTGTTGATCTGACCCTTTAATGACGCTATACTTCGCTATGCCTGGGGCAAACCCCAACGTCATCCAACACAGCTCGTCTCAAGAATGTTGAATGATGGACTGTCCCGGGCCTGAGACAAGTTTCGAACCACCCCAGCAGGGGAAAATCGATCATGCGTGTACTGCAATATGCCGTCAGGATACCCGTTGTTTTAAAATATTTTGGATACCTTTGCGTGGTGATGGCCTGCCTTTCTCTTGTGCCTCTGGGAGCATCTTTGATGTTTGGTGATTTCCGGGTCAGCATCCGATATGCCGTAGTCGCAGGGTCTGTTTTCATTCTGGGAGCCGGCCTCACCCGCCTGAAGACCCACCGGGGCATACAATCCAATGAAGCCATGGCTGTCACTGCGGCCATTTTCGTGTTTTCGCCACTGGTGCTGTCCTGGCCGTCAATGGCGGCAGGCCTCGGATTTGCCGATGCCTTGTTTGAAACCATTTCCGGCGTGACGACCACAGGCCTCAGCACCATAGAGACCCTGACCTGCAAGCCGAAAACGTTCTTGTTTTCAAGAGCCTGGATGCAGTGGATCGGCGGACTGGGCATTGTCGTTCTGTCCGTCGCCGCCATGATCGAACCCGGACTGGCCGCCAAGCGTCTCGACATTTCCGAAGATTACGAAGATGATCTCATCGGCAGTACGCGCACCAACGCCCGGCGCATCTTTATCATCTACACCATCTTGACCGCGGTCAGCATGTTGCTTCTCGTCGCAACCGGAGCAAATTGGTTTGAATCCATGCTCTACGCTTTTGCGGCGGTCTCCACAGGAGGATTTTCGCCCCATGACGGAAGTCTTCAGGGCCTCGGCAGCTATTTTTCTCGAACGATGGTCATCATTATCTCAATGGCCGGAGGCGTCTCTCTTATTCTGTACGGAAGAGCCTATCGGGAGGGGTGGAAAACGCTTGCCCTGGATCGCCAGCTCCAGGGCTTCATCGGGGCGGGAATCGCGGCGACGGCGTTGACGGCGTTTTTCCTATGGTATCAGGACGGGTTTCATTGGAAAAGCGCACTGCAGCACGGCATGCTGAACGCCTTATCCGCTCAATCCACAGCCGGATTCGCTTCAACGGACATTTCCCAGGTCGGCGATGGTGCCAAAGTCACCCTCATTTTCGCCATGGCTGCAGGCGGCAGCATCGGATCCACCGCAGGCGGCATCAAAATTTTCCGTCTGCTGATTGTTTTTCGGCTGCTGCTTCTGGTTCTGCAGCGTGCCGGCGCCCCCCCGAACGCTGTTTTGGAAGCCCGGATAAGCGGTCGCAGACTGGAAGCGGACGAAATTCAGGGGGTGCTGTGCATCATTGTGGCGTTTATTGGCTTCGTCGCGATTTCCTGGTTCTTTTTTATCGCATTGGGGCACGAGCCGCTTGACTCGCTGTTTGAAGTCGTCTCGGCGCTGGGAACGGCAGGCATGACCACAGGCATCACCAGCCCTGGTCTGCATCCTCTGCTGAAAGGGGTGTTGTGCTTCGACATGCTCCTGGGACGTCTGGAGATTATGGCATGGCTGGTGGTTTTTTATCCCGGCACATGGTGGGGAAGAAGGAGGCAATATTCATGAGGATTGTTTTTTCAGGCGCGAGCTTGACCGCCATCGTCACCGCGCGTCATTTGATCAGGCAGGGCCATGATGTGGTGATCATTGAGGTTGATAAGGACAAAATCGACGACATATCCGAAGAGATGGACTGCAGCTTTCTGCTTGGCAATGCCGGCAAGCCGGATGTTCTCGAGCAGGTTGATCCCCAGCAGTGCGATTTCCTGTTTTGCCTCACCGACGACGATCACGCCAACATCATCACGTCCCTCTTGGGGCGTTCCATGGGATTCAGCCGGGTGATCACGGGAATCCAGGATGCATCCCTGGTCTCCCTTTGCAACGAGCTCGGGCTCGATGACACCATCATCCCCACCCGAACCATCAGCAGGCATCTGTGTAATATCGTGGAAGGCCTCGATTCCATAGAGCTTTCGACACTGCTGCGGGGGAGTGCGCGCCTATTTTCGTTTAAGGCGACCAAAAAAGACCAATCCCGCATTGATGAGCTTGAACTGCCGGATAAGGCCAGGGTCATCTTCTATTATCGGGATGACCGTTTCTTTTTTGCGGATGGCGAGGACAAGATCCGTAATGGAGATGAACTCATTATCCTGACCGATTATGAGCACCTGGCGGAACTGAATGAGCGCTGGAACCCGAAAGGCGTTCAGCGCAATCAGGAATCGGAAGACGGGGAGCCTTCCGAAAACTCCCCCCAGGATTCCTGAAGGGCGGAAGATCTTCTTTGAATCGTCGACGCTGCCACAGTTCTTTACGGCGTCTTGAATAACCTCTACGGATTGGTCCACATCTTCGTCATAGGCGACCCCCGTCATCAAAATGATTCTTCGCTTGACCGGCTCCGTCAGTACCTTCACCGGATTCTTGAAGAGCAGTGAATTGGGCAATACGATCAGCTCACCGCTGGTGAGCCGCACTGTCGTCATCCGCACCTGCACGTCCTCAACCTTCCCGGTGATGCCCTCACACTCGATATAATCGCCCTTCTCGAAAGGAAATCGCCAGAGAATCAGTACACCGGCGAAAAAATTCTCGAAGATATCCTTGAAGGCAAAGCCCACCGCGATGGAGGCGATACCCATGGCCCCGAGCGCCTTGGCAGGCGTCAGGCCCGGAAAAACGATCATCGCCGCCAGCAGAACACCCAAAATCCATATGCCGATGGAGATAAAGCGATCAAGAAGCTCCTTCAGCGAATTTCTCATGTCCGAATCGCGGAGTACGCGTATCAGACCCTTGGATGCCAGACCAGACGCCGCCCACGTAAACACAAGAATGAATAGCGCTGCTGCAATGTATGGGCTTCGCTCGATAAAGTTGATCCAGATCGAGTATATGGTCTCCGTCAGTGTTGTGGTGACATCTCCCACCGAACTCGGTATGCCCGACTCCTCATCCGCTCCTGCAGCGGCCAGGGCGAATGCGTCGAGACCCAGGAGTTGTTCTGAAACAGCAAGAAGGGATGTCATTACCATCACATGTTTCATGACACATTTCCTTTATAACGAAGCATCTCTATGAATCGCCCGGTCTCAAAGGGGTTCTAAAATTTCGCGATGATGAAATGGAATCCCGCAAGAACCGCCTTCGCGGTCCTGTGCGGGAACGATGCTGTACAAGGACGCTATACCGCTTGTATCATCTGGCTGCAGCGTCTATTGCACCTTCGTACGGATGTGTTGTCGAAAGGATTGTGATCTATACATGTCCGCCGAGATCGCCGGGAGCATTGTCCCTGGATTTTGCACCTTCCACCGACGGGGTCTCAGCAGTGGATCCTTCCATGCCTTCTCGCTCGATCTTTTTCTGGTGATCCTCCTTCATTTCCGTTACCTGGTCCTTGCATTCGCCTTCACATTTGCCTGTGGTGTCTCTCTTTGGCATGTCACTCATGATGAAAATCTCCTTCGTTGTGTGGTAGTTGATGAAATCCGGCAGTGCCGGTCGCGATTGTCTGAATATAATCTAAACCATTGGCCGGGACCGGACCATGGGATGCATTCTGTATTTTGTCCTTCGGTGCTGCTACCATCGATCGGATATTATCCCCAAACCGGGCTGCCTCGATCCGCATCAGCCAAATTCATCGGCCGGCAAGCTCGAGAAGAAAGAAGCGGAGGTACCGCCGCCATGGTATCGGTGACAGGCTGCACGGCTTCGCCGCTGGCCTCTGCTGTCCAGGTCAATTCCGCCAAGAGGATGGCAGACAGCGCCAGCACCGCAACCAGAAGTATGGCACCATCAAAAACTGCTGCCCCTTGGGGACCAGGTGATCCTTTATCCGGCCCATGGTGCAGGTTCGGTCTGCGGATCGGGCATGGCGTCCCGGGAGTTTTCAACCATCGGATTCGAGCGCCGGAACAACCCCGCCCTGCAGCTTTCGCGGGACGACTTTATTCGCCGCAAGGTGCAGGAGCACCATTATCAGCCCCCGTATTTCAAGCGGATGGAAAGATACAATCCGGAGGGCCCACTGCGTCTGGGGACCATGCCTACCCTGAAGCCTTATGGACACAGTGGTTTCTGCGACCTGATCAAAGAGGGGGTTCAAGTGGTGGACGTACGAAGCCCCGAAGCGTTTGCCGGAGCCTACATTCCCGGCTCTCTGGCCATCCCCCTCAACATGATCCCAGCCTTCGCGGGATGGTTTCTGGATGATGGACGCGAAATCGGCCTCGTGGTCAGCGAATACGAACAGGTGGAGCAGGCGGTGCGCCATCTGGTTCGAATCGGATACGACAGGTACGCGGGGTTTTTGGACGGCGGCCTTGCGGCCTGGGAAACCGGCGGGAGGCGCTATGATCAGATTCCGGCCATATACGCGGGGGATCTGAAAAAGCGGTTGGAGAGCGGGGATGATTTTACCCTGCTGGATGTACGGAAGAAAGAGGAATACGAGGCCGGCCACCTGGAGGGGGCACTGCACATCTACCTGGGGGAGCTTCCGGAGAATCTCGACAAGATTCCGAACAAACGGCCGGTGACCACC
>CAJXSB010000050.1 GCA_913060435.1 uncultured Desulfococcus sp. | reverse complement strand
GTCTTTCATCGAACAGAACATCGAGTAGCGCTTCAGCCCTTCCCTGCCGTGCCCGCGGATTGAAGGAGTGTTTCCATCCGCTCGATATCCTCCGGGAGATCCACCTCGGGCGAGTCGTAGGGCGTGACGACGATCTTGATCCGATGGCCGAATTCCAGTGCGCGGAGCTGCTCGAGCTTTTCGATGGCCTCGAGCCGGCCTTCGGGGAGCTGCCGGAAAATCTCCAGAAACCGGCGGGTGTAGGCGTATACCCCCAGATGCTTGTAGGTGTCGAAGACGGTGTCGGAATCCCGCCCGAACGGGATGGGCGAGCGGGAAAAATAGAGGGCGAAGCCCCGGGCGTCGAAGGTGACCTTCACGTCCTTGGGGTTGGTGATTTCGTCGGGATTCACGATCCGGAAGGCAAGGGTGGTCATGCCGATGGCCGGATCCGACACCAGCGGCGCCGCCACCGCATCCAGGCATCGGGGCTCGAGCAGCGGCTGGTCGCCCTGGACATTGATCACGATGTCGTCCAGGGACAGCCCCATCCGCTCGGCAGCCTCGGCCACCCGGTCCGTCCCCGAGCGGTTGCCGCGGCCGGTCATGACCGGCCTGCCGCCGAAACCCCGGACCGCCTCGGCAATCCTCGGGTCATCCGTGGCCACCACCACATCCGTGACATTCTTTGCGGCGAGGGCGGCCTCCGTCACCCGCTGGATCATGGGCTTGCCGCAGATCCGCGCCAGGGGTTTTCCCTCAAATCGGCTTGACCCGTATCTCGATGGGATAATGACAGCGATCTTCATCTTTCCGGTTTCTCCATTCCGTGCCTGACGGCGCTTTCGGGATATCAGGGCCCCGGCAAGAAATAATTGCACCATCTTACTTGTCTTCTGACCCGTCTGCTGTGTTATATTCACCGGCACATATCCTGATATGCACCGGCGAATATGCCTTGCAGACGGGCCAGAATCCTGCGCAATCTGGCGCAATTCTTTTTTACCGTGACCCTTATCCCCTGATTAAGATTTCCGGGGGTTGGAAATCAAGTCTTTTTTCGGAAAATCGGGTCTTTCCGGCGCCATCTGCGGGGCGCTGCGCCCCGGTCCCCATCAGAACGGCCACGGGAAGCATCCGCCACCGGAGGTGAACTCCGCTTCGCAGGCGGCGAGCTGGCGCTCGTAGCGTCGGGCCTGCTGCTTCACCGAACGGGCGACCCGCTGGAGCCATGCCTTTTTTCGGTACGTGCGCCGGTTGTATCCGGCATGCCCCTCGTGGTAGGCGAGGTAGAGCCGGTAGGCGTCGTTTCTGGGGATGCCGCAGCGGAGATGGCTGAGGCGGCAGTACCAGCCGACGAAGTCGACGGCGTCCCCGAAGTTGTCGCGGTCTGCAAATCGGTTTCCGGTGCGGTCCTGGTATTCCCGCCACGTGGCGTTGAGGGCCTGGGGGTAGCCATAGGCCGAAGACGGACGGGGGCCCGGGAAGATCCGGAGGCAGGTGGTCCGGGGCGGTTTGGCGTCGGCATAAAACCCCGATTCGCGGTGAATCACGGCCATGAGTACGGGGATCGGCACCTTCCAGCGATCCCGGGCGGCAGCGGCATCGTCGTACCAGTCGGGCCGTTCGCGGAAGATGTCGCAGATGCTGCCGACGTTGCGGGGCGGACGGCTCGCACAGCTGCCGGCGGCAAGGACCAGGCAGGCGAGCCCGAAGACGATGAACAGTCGTGTAAAATGCCGTTTCATGGGCGCCGATTATGGCCTTCCCGGGCGGTCATGTCAAATTCTGAATCGCTGCTTTGGGATGCCGCAGGAGAGGATGGGCGTAGGATGGCAGGGATCCCCCGGTGCGAACCGAATCCACCGGGGGATGGGATGGGCAGGGGCCGCCCGGCAGCGGACCGGGCGATCCCCGTGTCGGGCTGCAGGGCTATTCCTTTGGCTTCATGTTCTCGGGCATCTGAACCGCAACCACCTCTCCCTTGGCGCAGGCCTTTCCGCCTGCCGAGAGCGTCGATTCGACCACGACCTTTTTCCCTTTGATCTCCTTGATCCTGCCCCGGATCTCCAGCGGCCCGTCAATGGGGGTCGGACGGAGATAGTCGACGTGGAGGGAGGCCGTCACGAACCGCAGGGGCGGATCGGTGTCCATCCCCCGCCCCTCGGCCCGATAGGCGGCAGCGGCGGCCGTTCCGGTGGAATGACAGTCGATCAGGGAAGCGATCAGCCCCCCGTAGACAAACCCGGGAATGGCGGTATGGTAGGGCTTCGGGGTGTAGATGGTGACGGTTTCGTCGCCCTCCCAGTAGGTCTTGATCTGGTGGCCCCGCTCGTTCAGCCGTCCGCAGCCGTAGCAATGGCTGACGTCGTCGGGATAATAGTCCTGGAATGCGAGTTCGGTCATCGGTTTCTCCTTTCGAGGTTCATGTTAAGGGGGGCGATTGCGCCGTGTTTCAGACCAGGTCTGCCAGCTCGGGGATGGGGTTGAGCGGCGCCTTTCCCCCGAGGACCGCCATGACGTTCCGGGCCGCCGTCTCGGCCATCTTGCTGCGCGTCTCGACGGTGGCCGAACCGATGTGCGGCAGCAGCACCACGTTTTTCATCGTCATCAGGGCCGGAAAGATCCGCGGTTCGAATTCGTAGACATCGAGGCCGGCGCCCTTGATGCCGCCGTTTTTGAGGGCCGCCGCCAGTGCGGCCTCATCCACCACCTCTCCCCGGGAGGTGTTGATGAGGAAGGCATTGCGCTGCATTAGGGCCAGCTCCCGGCGGCCGATCAGGTGCCGGGTCTCCGGTGTCGCGGGCGTGTGGAGGGAGACGGCGTGGGAGCGCGCCAGGAGGTCGTCCAGGGGGCACCAGGCAGCACCGAGCGATGCTTCGGCGTCGGCATCGATCCTGTGCCGGCTGTGGTAGAGGATCTCCATGCCGAAGGCCCGGCATTTGGCCGCCATGTCACGGCCGATCCGGCCCATGCCGATGATGCCCATGGTTTTTCCCGCCAGTTCGTCGCCAAGGAGCATGAGCGGATCCCACCCGATGAATTTTCCCTCGCGGGTGAAGCGGTCGGCCTCGATGATCCGTCTGGCCAGGCAGATGAGCAGCGCAAAGGCGATTTCGGCCGTGGCATTGGTGAGGACACCCGGGGTGTGGGTCACCATCACCTCGTGCCGCCGCGCTGCTGCGACGTCGACGTTGTCATATCCCACCGCGTGGTTGGCCACGATCCTGAGCTTTTTGCCGGCGGAGAGGAGCCGCTCGTCGACGGGGTCCGACAGGAGCGCCACCATGCCGTCGTACTCGCCGATGACGGCCGCAAGTGCATCCTGGATATCTCCGTGCGGGGGGCCGAAAACGGTCACCTCGAAGCGGGACTTGAGCAGCTGGATGCCGATGTCGGGGATCGGGCGGGTAACAAGCACTTTATGGCGCATGGCAAACCTCTTTGGCGGAGCAATATAAGAGACTCATCCCAATAGCATGTTCCAACCCTTGACACAAGAGGGATGTGGCTTTGAGACCGGATCTTGCAGAATCCGCCTTTGCGACGCACGGAACAACACTGCAGAAGGATTCATTTGACACAAGAACCCGTCAATGTTAATTTAACATGCTGAATATTATATAATTCGGAGAGTTGATATGCGTCATGCCCATGGAGTGTCCAGGTGTTTCTGAAATCGCCGGTAACCCGCAGGGACTGGAAGGCGTTTTTCAAAAAGACGCCCTGGATAATTCTTCTGCTGATTGTCGTCATGCTGCTGATACGATTTGTCATCACCGCCTATTTCATCATTGTCGAAGCGGTGGGGCCTGGCGGGGGTGGATGAAATGATCATATGGGTGTTCAAGCAGGTCCTGCTGATCCTGACCGGGTGCTTTTTTCTCGTCTTCGGCATTTCAGTGCTTATCCAGGCCTACAGCCTGAAGGATCCCTTCTCCTTCGTTCTCACCTTTTTTGCGTCCAACCTGATGATCCTCATCAGCGCCGCCATTCTCATCGGTCTGGTGCTGCGGCTGGTGGCCGTCCACCGCCATCGCCGGCGGTCACCAGGGGCGCCGGCGGTTCGACAGCCGCCGAACGGGGACGAGAGTGAATGAAGCAGGCCCGGCGGAACCCGCCTGCCCATCCCAGAACTGACTTGACAGACGCGCATTTTAACCCTATCTAAATGTCTTTCCGTTACATCCACAAATGGCCGTAGCCAAGCCAAGGAGTTGCAGTATGAAAATTGCTTTTCCCAGCCAGGAAGATCTCGGGCTGGAGAGTCCCGTATTCGAACATTTCGGGTCGGCGCGGTATTTCGTCATCGTCGACTCGGCGACGGGAGCGGCGGAAACCGTCGAAAATAAGGATCTCCATCACCTGCACGGCAGCTGCCAGCCGCTCCAGGCGCTGGGCGGCAAGCCCGTGGATGCCGTGGTCGTGGGCGGCATCGGCAGGGGCGCGCTGATGAAGCTCGGCAATGCAGGGATTGCAACATACCGCGCCGTCGAGGGAACCGTTTCCGAGAATCTGGCGCTGATCAAAGAAGATAAACTACCCCGGTTCAGCGTTGACCATACCTGTGCCGGACATGGCAAAAACGGCGAATGCAGCCATTAAAGGAATCAAACATGAATCAGCAACAGTCCGCGGATTCGGCCAGTGCGGCCGCCGTCCACAAAATGCTGGCGGAGTCCGGATATTCCGACAAGGCCATCTCCTATTTCATTGAAAAACCCCACATGGGGGCGATTCCCGATGCCGACCAGACATCCCAGATGACCGGCACCTGCGGCGACACCATGGGTGTTTACCTGAAAATCGACAACGGCATCATCAAGGATGCCCGGTATGAGGTGATGGGCTGCGCCGGCGCGATATCCGCCGCCATGGCCGCCGTCGATCTGATCAAGGGAAAGAGCCTCGAAGAGGCGAAAAAGCTCAACGACGGCGATATCTTCCGGGTTCTCAGGGAGATCCCGGCAAAGAAGCACCACTGCATCCAGCTGGCTGTCAAGACGCTCCAGAAGGCTCTGGAGGAATACCAGCCCGGCGACAAAGGGGTCGACAGGGATGCGGAGTAATTTCCATCAACGCCTGTAAGGAACTGTAAACATGCCGCTTTTCGAATATTTATGCCAGGATTGTGGCGAGATGTGCGAAGTGTTGGTTACCTCATCTCAGGAGCCGCCCAAATGCCCAGGCTGCGGCGGCGCCCACCTCAAAAAGCTTCTTTCGGCGCCTTCATCCGCGTCGGGCGCTGCCCGGGCAGGATTGCCCGGCCCGGGCGACACAGGATGCTGCGGATCATCTCCGGGGCATGCGGGCTGCGCCGGCCCCGGCAGCTGCTGTGGCCGCGCCCCGAAATAAGGCGTCTTCCCGTCATCGATATTTTTGCCCTTCGGCCGGGATATCCCCGGGCCGAGGGCGACGCCTGGCCGCCACGGCAATGGAAACCGCATTTTTGCCAAAACAGTGGGCCTCTTTACGCCGTGGCCAGGGCCGGCCGCCGCGCTCCTGCTACACCAGACCCTTTTCGGTCAACGGCCTCTTTTCCATGATCCGCTGGGGATCGAAGATGGAGAGATCCAGCACGTGGGGCCGACCGAGAATCAGCTCGGTGAGGTAACGCCCCACCGCCGGTGCCTGCTGCAGGCCGTGCCCGGAGAACCCGTTGGCCAGGTAGAGGCCCTTCACCGAAGGCCACTGGCCGACAATGGCGTTCCCGTCCAGGGTGTTGACGGCATAGAGGCCACCCCAGCCCCGCACCAGTTTGAGACGGTCGAAGCTGGGCACGAACGTTGCCAGTTCCAGCCAGAGTTCGTCCATGAACCGCTTGTCATCCCAGCGGAAATCGAAGCCGACGGCGTCGTCCGGCATGGATTTCCCCAGAAGAATCAGGCCGCCGGTCTCGGTCCGGAAATAGAGACCCGACGGGAGTACCGTCAGGGGCAGCGGTGTTTCGGGCTTGACGGCGGTGTCCAGGGCAAAGACCTGCCGATTGGTGGGCTGCACCGGGAGTTCGATCCCGGCGGTCGCGGCGATCTCGGCACACCAGGCCCCTGCGCAGTTGATGACGACGCCTGCCCTGAGGACGTCACCGCTCTGGAGCCGGACACCTGCCACGGCCCCATGTTGCGTGATGATCTCGCTCCCCTCCCCCTCCATGAATACGGCGCCCTGGGACCTCGCCTTGGCCCGGTATCCCATGAGAAACGCATAGGCGTCGAAATGGCCGTCATGGGGGCCGAACGTCCCGCCGACATATCCGTTGGTATCGTATAGGGGGTAGCGTTGCCGAGTCTCTTCGGGCGTCCACCACTCGATCCGGCAGCCGAGGGACTGCTGCATGGCCAGGGCGGCTTCGGCGTCATCGCGTCCGTCGGCGTCGACCATGAAGAGATTGCCTTCCCGTCGATAGGAGATGGCAGGCTTCCGATCTTCCACCGCCATCTCCGTTTCGAAATTCTCCAGGACCTCGAGGGCGTACATCGAGATCTCGACATTCTTCCGGAGGCTGAACTGTATTCTGGCGTTGGCCATGGAGAGGGTGGTCGACGCCCTGGCATAGGTGGGATCCCGCTCGATGACCGCCACCCGTAGGCGCTCATCGGCGCGGGTGAGATAATAGGCGGCGGCGGATCCCATGACGCCCCCGCCGATGATGACGATATCGTATGAATGCTCCCCCATCGGATCTTCTCCTTTCCATTGCATCCGTGTTGCCTTCTGAAATATTTATAGTATACCTATAATCTGCTAAGGTGTCAACAGATACCTGTTTGCTGATATTTTATTTGGCATCCGGATATGATATGGATTCCAGAGAATAGCGGAGCATCCGGAGTTGACGCTGCATCGGACTGCTTGATCCAACGAATCAGAATCAGTAAAGGAGTGGACATTGAAAACCATCCTCGTTTTAGGCGCTGGATTCGTTACCCGGCCCCTGGTCGCCTACCTGCTGGACCAGCCGGATACCCGGGTCACCATGGCGACCCGGACCGTCGAAAAGGCCCGCAAGGTCATCGACGGACATCCCAACGGCACGGCTGTCCAGTTGAACGTTGAAGACCAGGCGGCCCTCGATCCGGTCATCCAGACGGCGGATATCGTCATCAGCCTCCTGCCATGGACCTATCACCTGGACGTGGCAAAGCGATGCATCGCCCATAAAAAGCATCTGGTCACCACCTCCTATGTCAAGCCGGAGATGGCCGCCCTCGACGCGGAGGCCAAGGCGCTCGGGCTGCTTTTTCTCAATGAAATCGGCGTCGATCCCGGCATCGACCATATGGCGGCCATGCAGGTGATCGACGGGGTCAAGGCAGGCGGCGGCGATATCCAGCGCTTCTATTCCTACTGCGGGGGACTGCCGGCGCTTTCCTGCAACGACAATCCTTTCGGATATAAATTTTCCTGGAGCCCGTCGGGGGTCCTGCTGGCGGCCATGAACGACGGCAGGTACCTCAAGGACGGCGAGGTCGTCAACATCAGCAGCGAAGGGCTTTTCGAGCACTACTGGCTCGTCGACGTCCCCGGCGCCGGCACCTTCGAGGCCTATGTCAACCGCGACGCCCTGCCCTACATGGACATCTACGGCATTGGATCGGCCCGGGACATGTACCGGGGTACGCTCCGGAATATCAGCCACTGCGAATCGTGGAACTATTTCAAGAAGCTCGGTCTGTTGAACCGGGAGCGAACCTTCGATTTCAATACGACCTCTCCCCGCGCCGTCATGTCGGCCCTGGTCGGGGGCGACGGGAAGGATATCGCCCTGGATCTGGCAGCCTTTCTGGGGATTCCGCCCTACGCCGTCGCCATCAAAAAGCTGGGCTGGCTCGGGCTGCTGTCGGAGAAGAAGCTGCCCCTCAACACCGCCACCCCCTTCGACATGTTCGCCCATGTGCTCGAGAAGAAGCTGGTATACGCCCCGGGCGAGACGGACCTCCTGGTCCAGCACCATGAGTTCGACGCTGCCTATCCCGACGGCAGGCGGGAGAAGATCACCGCCACCATGGTGGATACGGGCATCTCCGGCGGCGACACCGCCATGTCGCGGACGGTGGGGCTGCCTGCCGCCATCGGCACCCGGCTGTTGATGGAGAATAAGATTCCGCTCACCGGCGTCCACCGGCCGGTGGTTCCGGAGATATACCGGCCGGTCCTTGCCGAGCTTTCCGCCATGGGGATCCGGCTGGAGGAGAGCCGGTCGGCAATCGATCCGGCCGATGCCTGAGGGCCTGCGCCGACGAACGCGGGTTCTACAATCCCGTTGACAACCCCATGTGAATTCAATATAATTATTTTCAATAGTGAAGTTAATGCATTCCAGAGTGAACAACATAGTGACAATATGAAAACTCAGACGGCATTCATCGCCGCTGCCGCCGCGGCTTACAACGTCCCGGCGGCAAACGGCTGCGAGTAGCGCTCAAAACAGCATTCTTTTCGCATCCCAGACGCCACGGACTGTCAGGCAAGCCGTGGCGTTTTCTGTTTCAAGCCCCGGGCCGGACGTCCGGGGTTTTTTATGGGGCCCAAAGGAGGATTTCATGAACCCGACCGATGACATCCAGTTTGCCCGGCGTATGGCGCAGCTGCCGCCATACCTCTTCGGCATGATCAACCACATGAAGACCGAAAAACGCCTGAACGGTGACGACGTCATCGACCTCGGCATGGGAAACCCCATCGATCCCACCCCCGAGCCCATCGTCCAGAAGCTCTGCGAGGTGGCAAGGGATCCCAAGGCCCACCGCTACCCCATCGCCTCGGGGCTTCGGAACCTGAAGCGTGAAATCGCCAAGAACTACTCCCGGGACTACGGCGTGACGCTGGACGACGAGAACGAGGTGATCTGCACCATTGGATCGAAGGAGGGGATTTCTCATATCTGTCTGGCGGTGGTGGGTCCCGGGGATACCGTCCTGGTGCCGGCGCCGGCCTTTCCCATCCACATCTATGCGGTGACCATCGCCGGCGGCAACGTGATTCGGATCCCCCTCTCCTCCGAGGAGACATTTTTGCGCCGGATCTCGGAGATGTGCGAGTCCCTGTATCCCCCGCCCAAGGTGCTGATGCTCAACTATCCCCACAATCCCACGGCGGCGGTGGCCTCCCGGGAACTCTATGCCGAAATCGTGGCCATGGCCAGGAAATACGGCTTTCTGGTTCTCCATGATTTCGCCTACGCCAAGATCACCTTTGACGGGTATGTGGCGCCCAGCTTCCTCGAGGTCGAGGGGGCGCGGGAGGTCGGCGTGGAGTTCGGCTCCTTTTCCAAGTCCTACAATATGGCAGGCTGGCGGCTCGGCTACTGCGTCGGCAATGAGCGTCTGATCGCCGGGCTGGCCAAGATCAAGGGATACTACGATTACGGGATTTTTTCGCCGATTCAGGTCTCGGGCATCGTTGCCCTCCGCGAGTGCGACGATGATGTGGCGCAGCAGGTCGCCATCTACCAGAGCCGGCGGGATGTGCTCTGCCGGGGGCTCGAGGCCATGGGGTGGGAGGTTGCGCCGCCCAAGGCGGGCATGTTCGTCTGGGTGAGGATCCCCGAGCCCTACCGCCGGATGGGGTCCATGGAATTCTCCATTCAGATGATGCACCACGCCAACGTGGCCATGGCGCCGGGCATCGGCTTCGGCAAGGAGGGGGAAGGATACCTGCGCCTGGCCCTGGTGGAAAACGAACACCGCATCCGGCAGGCCCTGCGCCAGATGAAGCGGGCCCTGCCGGAGATCCTGGCGTCGGAGCCGATGGGCGCCTGACGCCCGGCTACTCCACGACGGCGGCGGGACGCGCCTCCCAGGTGCCGCCGATGGCCTTGACCAACGCTACGGCGCTGAGATACCGCTGGCCGCGAAGCTGGCTGCTCAGGCGGAGGTTGTCGAGGAGGGTCCGCTCGGAGTCGAGGACCGAAAGATAGTTGATCAGCCCCCCCTCGAACTGTTTTCTGGAGAGGCGGTAGGCCTCCTCCGACGATTGGACCGCCTCCTGGTTGGCCGTCTGCTGCTTCTCCAGCAGCGCTGCGCTGACCAGGGCGTCTTCGACTTCGCCGAAGGCCTGCACGATCGACTGGCGGTAGAGGGCATAGACCTCGGCATAGCGTGCCCTGGCCCGGTTGAGCTCCGCCGTGTTCCGGCCGCCCTCGAAAACGGGGATATGGATGTTGGGAAAAATGCCCCAGGTAAAGCTCTTGACGTCGAAAAGGTTCGAAAAGCTGCCGCTGGCGTATCCGACATCTGCGCTGATGCTCACCTGGGGGTAGAAGGCGGCGGTGGCCACGCCGACCCGTGCGTTCGCAGCGGCCATCTGCCTTTCCACCCGCCGGATGTCCGGGCGGGATGTCAGGAGCACCGACGGCAGGACCGATGGAATCGCCGGTGGTGCATCCTCCAGCGGGTCGGGTGCGAGGGAGACCTCGGACGGCGCTTTTCCCATCAGGACGGCGATGGCGTTCTCCAGGCGTGCACGGTTCCGGGAGAGGGAGTATCGCAGCGCCTCGGTCGACTGGAGCTCCGCTTCGGCCTGTGCCACCGGCAGGCGCGAAATCACCCCGAGCCTGTACCGGTTTTTCAGGATTTTGATCGACTCCCGCCGGACTTCGATGGTGCGGGTGACGATGCGGATGTCGTCATCGAAAGCACGCAGCGAAAAATAATTGAGAGCAATCTCGGTCTGCAGGACGAGCCGGAGGCTCGCGTCGTCTTCGATGACGGCCTCGGTTTCGGCGACGCTCGCCTCGTAGCCTCTCCGGATGCGCCCGAAGACGTCGAATTCGTAGGCAACGTCCAGGGGAACCCCCCAGGTGGTGAAGGTGCCGCCAGTGCCCGTTTCGAGCGTTTTCGAGAGCCCGGTCTTGTTGAAGCTCGGATCGACGGAGACAAATGGAAAGAAGTCCGCCCGGCGGATGCGGGCCACGGACCGGGCCTGCTCGATGCGCTGCGCCGAAGCGGCCAGATCGAAGTTCCCGGCCATGGCATCCTCGATAAGGCGGCTCAGGACCGGGTCTTCGAACAGGAGCCACCAATTGCCGGTCAGGGGATCCGCGCGGGGTTCGCCCCCCTCCGGTGCATGCTTGAAATCGTCCGGCGTCTCGACCTGGGGTGTCGTATAATCGGGCCCCACCATGCAGGCGGCGAGGATGGATGCCACGAAAATCGCTTGGAGAAGGGGTGGGATGCTTCTGCGAAATACTCGTATCATAGGATAGGCTCCGGAGCGGCTGCAGGCGACGACCGCAGGTTGGTCATGTCGTTGTTGACAACCTGGGTGTTATGGCAGATTTTAACAGTTGGTTCAATCATGAAATCTTGGGCCGGCGAACCTTCTTACGGGAAATATGGTTATATCTAAACCTTGTTCAATTTGATATCATGAAATTGTAAATGCCGGAGCACGGCATTTCACTTATCGGGAACTTCATAAGCATACATGGAGCAGATCATGACATTGGCGGCAAAAGACATCATGGTAACTGATTTTGACAAGATTCACGAACATGCTTCCGCCCGAGAGGCCATCGGCAAGATCCTGCACGGAAGGGTCCGGGAATCGGGATACAAGAGCGTCAGCCTGCTGGTGGTGAACGCCGGCCAGGAGCTGGCCGGTGTCGTAACGATGTTTGACATCCTCTACCATCTTCGTCCGAGTTTCCTCAACTACGGCATCAGCGGCGAGGAGATCTCCTGGCAAGGCCACCTGAAGCTCTTTGTCGAACGGCTCGAAGAGAAGAAGGTGGAGCACATCATGAGCAAAAACGTGGTCTCCGCCGCACCGGATGAGCACATCATGGTGCTCCTCGACCGGATGGTCAAGAACAAGTACCGGCGGCTGCCCATTGCGGTCAACGACAAACCCATGGGCATTGTCTACCTCGAGGACATCTACTACCATCTGTTCAAGGGGCACGCCTGATATATCTGTTGTTCCATGTGTTGGAAGAGGATGCATATGCCATTGAAAAAGCAGACAGATGAGAGAAAAAAAGCCGCCGCGGCCCTTGCCGAGGCCCGGCGTGAACAGGAGCGGCGTGAGAAGTCCTACCGGGAGCGCGCCCTCAAGATATACCCCTGGGTCTGCGCCCGGTGCGGGCGGGAGTTTTCGGGAAAAAAGCTCCGTGAGCTGACGGTCCACCACCGGGACCACAACCACGACAACAACCCCCCCGACGGCAGCAACTGGGAGCTCCTTTGCATCTACTGCCACGAGAACGAGCATTCGCGCGACCTGGAGGCGGACTGGTATGACGGTCCCACTGCCGGTGAGGGACAGGAGACCTTCTCCACCCACCGGCCCTTTGCAGAGCTGGAAAAGCTCCTCAAGGGAGGGAAATAAGGAACGCAGCAGGAAATGATCGAACCAGAATGCGCCGGATTCTGGTTCGTCTGCAAAGCGCGCCTGCCGGTGCATATCAAGATATGCACCGGCAGGCCGGATCAGCCGTTGTCCCCGTCGATCAGGTCGCCCAGCCCGCCGAGGATGGAGCCTTCCCCCCGGCTGCCCCCGCGCTGCGGAGCCGCCTGGAGCATTCTTCCGGCCAGTCGGGAAAAGGGGAGCGACTGGAGCCAGATCTTTCCAGGCCCCCGCAGGTTGGCAAAAAAGAGGCCTTCGCCGCCGAAGAGGGAGGTCTTGATGCCGCCGGCCTGCTCGATGTCGAACTGGACGCTCGACTCGAAGGCCACCACGCAGCCCGTGTCCACATGGAGGGCCTCCCCGGGCGCGAGACGCCGCTCCACCACGGTGCCGCCGGCGTGGATGAAGACCATGCCGTCCCCCTCCAGCTTCTGCATGATGAACCCTTCGCCCCCGAACAGGCCGGTCAGGATCTTCTTCTGTAGATAGATGCCGATGGAGACGCCTTTGGCGGCGCACAGGAAGCTGTCCTTCTGGCAGATGAGCATGCCGCCCGCCTCGGCGAGGGATACGGGCAGGATGTTGCCGGGAAACGGTGCGCCGAATGCGACGTGCGCCTTGCCCTGCCCCCGGTGGGTGAAGACGGTCATGAAGAGGCTCTCCCCGGTGAGAAGTCGCTTGCCGGCCCCCATCAGCTTTCCCATGAATCCCCCGCCGGACGGCCTGGAGCCGTCGCCGAAGATGGTCTGCATCTCGATTTCGGGGGATTTGTACATCATGGCGCCGGCCTCGGCGACGGCGCTTTCACCGGGGTCCAGTTCGATCTCGACAAACTGCATTTCGTTGCCCACGATCCTGTAGTCGACCTCGTCGGCATTGACGGGCGCCGGGGTGCGCCGCCGGGCCGCCGGTTCTGGCGGAGCGGATGCATCCGGGGCATCTGGCGCGACCGCGGCTGCAGGCGCCGGCGCCGGACCGGGTGCCGCGCCGCCGCTGAACTCGGGAACCTGCGAGATGGGCAGCCAGTCGGAAAATCCTTCCCGCCAGGCATATCCATCCCTCCCCTGCATGCTGATCTGGAATTGTGCCTGGGATTCGTCGAACGGTCCGGATTGCTCTCCATGATAGCTCAAAAACCATTCTGCCATCGTGTCCACTCCTTTTCACTTCGGGTTCGGCAAGAGGTGGTGCAGGCGGCGCCGGCCCTTTTTCCCGGGGCAGTCGGCGCATCCGCCCTTGCGATTCAATGGGATTGAATGTATCATTATCTTGATATGGCACCCTCGGCGATGGTATACACGCCGCCGGCGGGTGCATCGATGGACATACTCAATCGTTCCATTCCCGGGTGTCAAGGGCAAAAAACCCACGGGCAGCGATCCGGAGGGGATTATGACGTCTCCGAACAACCCATTTGCCAGCGAGTTCTATGCGCGGTTCAAGGTGTTCCACGAACTCATGGCGTTCAAGATCCGGGAGATCATGCTGGTTTCCAGCCCCTACGACGCGTTCATCATCGAGGAGGACGGCAGCCTTGCATCCCGTATCATAAATGAATACAGTGGTTTGAATCTGAGTATGCCGCCACGGGTCACCCGCATGTCATCCCCCAGCGACGCTCTCGAGCGCATGGAGCAGAAACGCTGCGACCTGGTCATCACCATGCCGCACCTGGAAGAGATGGACCCCTGCTCCTTCGGGGTGGCCGTGAAAGAGCGGCATCCGGGCCTTCCGGTGATCCTCCTGGCCCACAACGCCCGTGACCTCCAGCAATACGACCGGCAGCAGCTCTGCGCCGGCATCGACAAGGTCTTTGTCTGGGGCGGCAATTCAGACCTGCTGCTGGCCATCGTCAAGAATGTCGAAGATGACATCAACGTGGAGGCCGACACCCGCCGCGCCATGGTTCGGGTCCTTGTCATGGTCGATGACTCTCCCGTATACCGCTCGTCCTTCCTGCCCCTGATCTACAAGGAGATCGTCAAACAGACCCAGAACGTGCTGGAGGCCGGCCTCAACGAAGAACACCGCCTGCTGCTCATGCGGGCGCGGCCCAAGATCCTCCTGGCCGAAAACTACGAGCAGGCCCTGGCGCTCTGCCGAAAATACCACCCCTTTCTTTTCGGCATCATCTCCGATGCAAGGTTTCCCCGGAAGGGCCGCGTCGATCCACATGCCGGTGTGGCGTTTCTGTCGAAGATCCGCAAGGAGATTTCCGACCTTCCCCTGCTCATGCTCAGCTCCGAGCCGGAGAACCGCGCCGTGGCCGAAAGGATCCCCGCTGTTTTCATCGACAAGAACACCGCCAGCCTGCACACGGAGCTGCGGGACTTCTTTCTCCATCATCTCGGTTTCGGGGACTTCGTGTTCCGGATGCCCGACGGCACCGAAATCGACCGGGCGGACAACCTTCGTTCGCTCAAGGCCAAACTGCCACAGATCCCCGATGCCTCGGTGATCTACCATGCCGACCGCAACCACTTCTCCAACTGGATCATGAGCCGCTCCGAGATCATTCTGGCATCCAAGTTCCGGGAGGTTCACACCCGGGATTTCAAGGATGCGGACGATATCCGAAGCTATATCATCTCCAATGTTCAGTCCCTCCTGACCTGGCAGCAGCGGGGAGTGGTGGCGCAGTTCCAGCGGCGCCAGTTCGACGCGGAGATCATGGACTTCGTCAAGATCGGCGGTGGCTCCCTGGGCGGAAAGGCCCGCGGTCTGGCGTTCATGTCGGCCCTGCTCCAGGAGAACGCCGAGATCCACGAGAAATACCCGGAAGTCAACATCCGGATTCCAAAGAGCCTTGTCATCAGCACCGACGGTTTCGAGGATTTTGTCAACAGCAACGGGCTGCGACATCTTTCGGGGAATGACGTCACCGATGCCGAGGTCCGGGAGGCCTTTCTCCGGGCCGCCATACCGGAATGGCTCCTGGCCGACCTCCGGGTTTTTCTGCTCCAGGTGGACATGCCGCTTTCCGTGCGGTCGTCCAGCCGCCTCGAGGACGCCCATTTCCAGCCGTATGCCGGGCTCTACGAAACCTATATGATCCCCAACAACCACCCGGACAGGGCGGTCCGGTTCGACCAGCTCATCACCGCCATCAAGCGGGTCTACGCCTCCACCTACTATCAGGGGCCCAAGGCATTCTCCAGGAGCACCGCCAACCAGCACAGCGAGGAGGCCATGGCCGTCATCATCCAGGAGGTCACCGGCGCGGAATACGGCGACTACTACTACCCTTCGGTCTCCGGCGTGCTGCAGTCCCATAACTACTATCCGGTCTCCCACATGACGCCCGAGGACGGCATCGCCCACATCGCCCTGGGCATGGGAAAAACCGTGGTCGAGGGCGAGAAATCCCTCCGGTTTTCTCCGAAGCACCCGGGCATCCAGCCCCAGTTCTCCTCGGTGGACGAGGTGCTGGCCAACTCCCAGCGCTATTTCTATGCCCTCAAGGTGCGGCCCGCAGACCAGGATCTCGATTTTGACCGGCACTGCAATCTCGTCAAGCGGGAGGTCGACGAGGCCGAAGAGGAGGCCCCGGTAAAGCTGTTGAGCAGCACCTATCTCCCGGACGAGCATCGCATCCGGGATTCCGGCCTCCTCTCCGGCCCCAAGATCCTGACCTTCGCCTCGATCCTCAAGCACAAGGCCTTTCCCCTGCCCGAGATCCTGATGGATTTTCTTGAGCTTGGCCGGAAAGCCCTGGGATGCCCCGTGGAAATCGAGTTCGCCGTAAATCTCGCATCGGACCGGCGGAGCACGGACCGGAAGGACGACTTCGTTTTTCTCCAGCTCCGGCCCATGGTCTCGGCCCAGGACGGCTTTGCGGTGGAGATTACCGAGGACGAAGCCCGCAGCGCCTTCTGCATCTCGCAGCAGGCACTGGGAAACGGTAAAAACGATGCGATCCGGGACATCGTGTACATCAAGCCGGAAGCATTCGATCCGGAAAAGACGCCGGCCATGGCGGAAGAGGTCGGCCGCATCAACGCCCTGCTGCTCAAAGAGAAGCGCCCCTACCTCCTGGTGGGGCCGGGTCGCTGGGGCTCCTACGACCGCTGGCTGGGGGTGCCGGTCCAGTGGCGGCATATATCGGGCGTCCAGGCCATCGTGGAGCTCCGGAACGAAAACCTGCGGGCGGATCCCTCCCAGGGATCCCATTTTTTCCAGAACATCACATCCCTGGGCATCTTCTACATCACCGTTACCGAAGGAACCGAGGACCGTTTTGAGTGGGCCTGGCTGGATGAACAACCGCCGATCCAGGAAACCGCCTATCTCCGGTATGTCCGGCTGCCCCAGGCCATCTGCCTGAAGGTGGACGGGAGAAGCGCACGCTGCATCATGATGAAACCACCAACGGAAGACGCGCCTGCGTCGTCTGACACCTAAACCAGAGCGTCCAGCAACGAGGGAGGATGGCATGAGCGAGATATTGACACTCATCAAGGAAAAGGACCCCGGCCAGAAGGAGTTTCACCAGGCCGTCCAGGAGGTCGTGGAGACGATCCAACCGGTGCTCGACCGGAATCCGGAATACCGGCAGGCGGCCGTGCTGGAGCGGATCGTGGAACCTGAACGGGTGATCCTCTTCCGGGTGCCGTGGATGGATGACCAGGGACAGGTGCGGGTCAACCGGGGGTTCCGGGTCGAGATGAACAGCGCTCTTGGGCCCTACAAGGGCGGCCTCCGGTTCCACCCGTCGGTCAACCTCAGCATCCTCAAGTTCCTGGCCTTCGAGCAGGTCTTCAAGAACGCCCTCACGACCCTGCCCATGGGCGGGGGCAAGGGCGGCTCGGATTTCGACCCCAAAGGAAAGTCCGACCTCGAGGTGATGCGGTTCTGCCAGAGCTTCATGGCCGAGCTCTACCGGCACATCGGCCCCAACACCGACGTGCCTGCCGGGGACATCGGCGTCGGCGCCCGGGAGATCGGCTACCTTTTCGGTATGTACAAAAAGCTTTCCAACGAGTTCACCGGGGTGCTCACGGGCAAGAGCATCAACTGGGGCGGCAGCCTCATCCGGCCGGAGGCGACGGGCTACGGCAACGTCTATTTCGCCGCCGAGATGCTGGCGACCCGGAGCGAGGATTTCGAGGGAAAGACCGTTCTGGTCTCCGGATCGGGCAATGTGGCCCAGTTTACCACCGAGAAGCTGAACGAGCTGGGGGCAAAGGTCGTCACCCTCTCCGACTCTTC
>CAJXSB010000049.1 GCA_913060435.1 uncultured Desulfococcus sp. | reverse complement strand
TTGAAAACACGATATCCTTTTGTCAGCGCTGCTTCGCCGGCATCCTGTGCTACCGAAGCACCCAGAATGCATCCATTACCCACCGTTGTAGCGACATAGGCTTTATTGCCGAGAATCCAGGTATGCTTTTCATCGGCGCCCAGGTTTTCAGGAATATCATGGGGGTTTCTGACGGTTGTCCCGACAATGCTGTTTCGGCCAAGCGCCTGCTCGATTCTGTACCAATACATGGAATCTTTACCGAATACATGGCTCAGCGCCCAAAAAGGGACGTCAAACTTTCTCATGAAAAGAGCCTTTTCGATATTGCTCGTGAGGCCGGTCATATACGGCATAATAAAGGACGGCCGAATCGTATATGAAGTGCCACCGATGACGATGCGACGAATCGGGATGGCCTGTTTTTTGGAGATGTAGATGTCCTTCATCTGATATCCCGCTTTGATTTCAGGTGGAAACACCTGCGGGAAAGCCTCAATGCATTTATCGAGGCACTTTCTGAAATTTTTGGCATCAGAGACATTGGCGCAATAAATGTCTTGAGAAAAAGGTACGCATATGCTTCTATTGTTGCGGGTGGCGGATTCTGAATCTGCTTTGCCCATATAGTTAGAGACCTCCTTGCCAGGGTTTGGTCTCTAACTATATTAAATCATTCCTAAAAAATCTAGTTAAAAATTTTTCTGTTTAATATCAAGTTGTTATGATGAGCCAGCCGGCACTCCCCTAAATCCGTTACAATCAGAAAATTTTCATTTTTGACGGCACTGGACCCTTGTTTTTCTGAAGAGATGCGCCGGTGCCGTTAGCAGTGCTGCCTGCCGCCTATCGTATGGTGATGACCGGGCAGGGGGCGTTCAGGATGACGTATGCGGCCGTCGAACCGAAGAGCATCTTGCCCACCTGCGTCCGGCGCCGGACGCCGATGATGATGGTGTCGATCTCCTTTTCCTCAGCGAACCGGACGATGTCCTCCCCCGGGGGGAGCCCCCGGACCAGCAGGTGGGTCTCGCAGGCCACCCCCGCGTTCGTGACGAGGCTTTCCGCAAAGGACAGCTGGTCGTCTGCCGCGGCGATCTTTTCCTCATCGTGTTCACTGCCGCCCGAAAGCGACTGGATCACGTATACCGTGCCGTTGAAGGCTTTTCCGTGTTTGGCCGCAAGCTTCAATGCATCCATCGCGGCGTTGGATCCGTCATAGCCCAGAAGAATTTTCATGGCAGAGATTCCTCCCCGTTTTCCATAGGAAAAGTGATGCGGCCGAAGCCGCGGGTTTAGTAAGATCCCCTCGGAATCATCGCTTGGAATCAGCATTCCGAAGGGGGGATGCGGCGCCGCTCCAGGAGCGTGATGACGCCCAGAATGACGAGGAGCGCGCCGATCAGTTCCATCCGGGTCATCACATCCCCGAAGATGATGTAGGCGTATACCGACACAAACAGGATCTCGGACATTACCAGGATGCTCGTGACGCCGGCCGGCAGATGCTTCAGCCCGAAGGTGAAGGCAAAAAAACCGAAGGCGGAGGAGATCCCGATCAGGCCCGCGAACCAGAGAATCGTCCACGCGGAGACAGTCGGCGAGGACGGGAGGAGCCACTGGAAAGGCAGCAGCACCACGGCTGCAATGCCGAAGGCATAGGTGAGCAGGATTTCCGGGGCGTGCCGCCCGGCCAGGAGTTTTCCGAAAATGCTCCAGGCGGCATAGAGCACGGGGACGGCGAAGCCCGCTGCGATGCTGGCGGGCGTCACGCCGGTGCGGTCCGAAGAGAGGACCCCCGACACCAGGGCCGTACCGGTGATCATGAGCAGGATGGCACCGATTTTACGGACCGTGAAAGGCTCCTGCCAGACGAGCCGGGCCGTGAGGATGACGATGACCGGCATGGCCGACTGCTGCACCGTCGTGATGGCGGGCCCGTTCAGGACCACCCCCAGGTTCCAGCTGATATGAAAGAACCCCAGGGCGACGCCCATAAGCGCCAGACGGGGCCACTCGACCCGTGGAATCCGCATGTCGCGCCGCCGGAAAAGTGCGCAGATGGCAAGCAGCAGGAGGAAGGTGCCGAGGTCCCGCCAGAAGGCCAGCGTCGTGGCCGTCATGCCGCTGTCGACCACGATGAGCGTAATGAAGATGCCGGAGGCGCCCCAGGCGGCCGCGGCGGCCGTCACCATCAGGTATCCCAGCAGCGGCGACGCTGTTGCGGATTCGGGGGGATGGACATGGGGTTCTCTTCTCTTCAAGGCTCCTCGCAGGTCATGGTTGGGTGTCGGGATGCCCCGTTGTCGTCACTGCGCCGTCTCGGTGTGACCGTAGATTTAAGCAAAAATAGTGCCGAAGATTTCGGCACTACCTGGGGCGAATGGTGGGTGCGGGGGCGCGGGCCCCCGCCGTTTCGGCTATATGCTGCTGGGCTTATTTGCCAGCGCTGAAAGGCTGCTCTTTCCAGTCATCCGGATAGACGATATGGCCTTTTCCGTCGATGTATTGAAGCACGGGAAAATAAAAGCCGTCCCGGGCCACCACGGCGTCGGGCATCGACTCCGGCGAGAAACGGTATTCGTTCATGATGAGGGCGCCGTCGCTTTTGCCGTAGGTCAGTTTGCCGGGGATCACCTCATTCTGGAAAACTTCCAATATCGTCGTCCGGTTCAGCTCCTGGTGTTTTTCAAAGGCACGCTTCAAGACCTTGATGGCGAAATTGGCCCAGTCATAGGCCAGGCCCGATGCAGAGGGGCTGGGCTTGTATCCGAAACGTTTTTCGATCTCCCCGGCCCATTTTTTCGCCTCGGGGGTCGTCAGGGCGGGGATCATGTCGAGCACGTTGTTGGAGGCGGCGCCGGTCAGCTTGTACCAGTCGCCGACCCATCCCAGGCCGTCGGCGATGATCACGGCCCCGAGCCCCACCTCATCGGCCTGTTTCACCAGCGCGGTGATGGCCGGCGCCGAGGTGGATGTCCCTGCGATCACCGAGACCCCGGCTTTCCGCCATTTGCTGAGCATGGGATAAAAGTCGGTTTGCGTCGGCGGAAAATAGTCCTGGGAAAGTACCTCCCACCCGATCTTTTTGAACTCCTGGGTCAAGGCTTCTCCTTGACTCCGCCCCCAGTCGGTATCCTCGCCGTAGATGGCGACCAGCTGTTTTTCCGGCTTCCAGAGGTCCTTGCTGATGGCATTCTGGATGCATTCGGTGTACCCCAGGGTCAGCTTCGCGGGGACCGGCCAGCCCTTGCCGCACCAGTATTGATACTTTTCGGGGTCGGATTTGTACTTCTCGTCGATGATAGGTGCTGCCCCGAAGGCAAAGAGGTGGGGCACCTTGTACTGGGCCGCCACATCCATGACGGAGATCGACACGGAGCTGTGCCAGTTCAGCATACCGACCTCCATCCCCTTTCGTTCGACCGCTTCGGCGTATGCGGCGGCGGCCTTTGCCGGATCCGACTGGGAGTCGATCCAGATCAGCTCGATCTTGTAGTCACCGATCTGGTAGTTGATATTTTCGAATGCCATGGTACTGACCGATTTGAATTCATCCCCGGTCTGGGCGGAAGGGCCGGTGTACGGGGCCATGACGCCGACTTTGAGGACTTTTTCCTGGGCGATGCCGTGCGTTGCACCGAAAAGCAGCAGCATGGAAAACACCACCAATACATAGCGTAAACTTGCATGTTTCATGATTTTTTCTCCTCCTGTTGGATGTTTGGGAAATAGGGCCTGGTTTTGGGGGAGCAATATATGTGGTTAATGCTGTCCCCGGAAAAACGATCCCCGCGGTGCTTCGATGCCTTCCTCGAAGCGGGTGAGCCGCAGGGGATTGTCCGCGTTTTTCATCTTGCCGGCAATCAGGTCGGCGGTCCATCTTCCCGATGCAGCCGAGAGCATGACGCCCGGCCAGTAGGCGCAGTTGAGGAAGAATCCCGGCACGCTTTCCACCGGGCCGATGATCGGCTGATCGTCGGGGGCGTGGACATACTGTCCGGCGTACACGGAGAGGTCGTCCTTGGTGAGGTCGTCGATGATCTCGGTCCAGAAGGGGCTCAGGCGGGAGACCATCTCCAGGTTGAAGGCGGGAAAATCCCAGTCGCCCTGGGGGTCTTCCAGGGGTTCTGTTTTCTGCTCCTCCGGGTCGTGCCAGCCGAGGAGGGCGCCGCCGGTCTCCGGCCGCCAGTAGGACTCGTTCTCGAGGTCGATGGTGAGGGGGGCGTTCTGGGGGATCTTGGGGTGCGGGGCGACGAAGACCCGCTGGCGCCGCATCTGGTAGATCGGCAGCTCGACTCCCAGCCACCGGGCAACGGTGATGGCGAAGGGGCCCGCGGCATTGACGACGACCCGGGTGTGGATCCGGCCCCGGTCGGTGACCACCGCCGAGACGCCCTTTTCGTCCCGCTCGATGCCGGTGGCCCGGGTCCGGACATAGAACCGCGCTTTTTCGGCCGCCCGGGCGAAGCCCTGGGTGACCTCGTGGGCCGAGAACCAGCCGTCTTTCGCCCGGAAGGCGGCGGCTTTCACCTCCGGCGAGATCCAGGGATAGCGCCGGAGCACCTCGTCGCCCGTGAGGAATTCGGAGTCGGTCACGCCCACGGCATGATAGGCGGCGACGGTCTCCTTCACGGCATCGACCATCCCCTCCTCCAGAGTGCAGAACATATAACCGCCGTGGTGGAGGTCGATCTCGTATCCCTCGAGGCCCGTCACTTCGGCGAAATTCTCCCAGACCTCGATGGACTCCCGGGCCAGGGCAGCCATGGCCGGCTCGGTGAACTGGGCCCGGAAGGATTCGATGGAGGCGGTGGTCGTCAGGGTCGAAAGCCCGTCCTTCATTTCCACGACGATGGTGGAGAGGCCGGCCCTGGAGAGCCAGAAGGCGGTGGCCACACCGATGATGCCGCCGCCGATAACGACGGCGTCGGCAGTCTCATCGACGTGATCGGGGGTGAAAATTTTGCGCATGGGTCTGTTCCTTTCTTTAATGGGTCTCTTTGGGTTGACGGATGCCGGCGCCGCAGTCGCTTCGGCATGCCGGTTTCATGCAGGCGTGTCCAGGTCCATGACCGATGGGGTGGAAAAATCGTTCACACGGCTCTGGAAAAGCCGGATATGTTCGGTGATGGCGTCTACTGCGCCGGCCTCGTCGCCTGTTTCAAAGCATTGAATCAGGCGCTGATGGTCTTCTATGGAGTGATCTGCGTGGGATTCCAGGTCGAGAGATGTCGCCGGCTTGCTGAAGCAGAGGTAGGCCAGGCGCTGGGACTGGTTCTGCAGCGAATTGAGATAGGAATTGAGGAAAGCGTTGTGTGCGGCCTCGTAGATCGTGCGATGGAATCGGCTGTTCAGCAGCGTGACCTGCATGAAATCGTTTTCCTGCCAGGCCTTTTTCAAGGCCGCGTTCACGTCTTTCAACACCTGAACCTGCTCCGGGGAAATTCGCCGGGTGGCGAGGGCTGCTGCCGATCTTTCGAGAATCAGCAGGGCTTCGAAGAGATCCTTCAGGTCGCTCAGGGTGACGTCCCGGACGAAAAACCCCCGCCCGTGGCGCACCTGCAGCAGCTCCTCCGCCGCGAGACGGAAAAGGGCTTCGCGGATGGGGGTTCGTCCGATGGAGAGGCTTTCGGCCAGTCCGCCTTCGTCGATCTGTTCCCCCGGGCGGAGCTTCACAGTGACGATCATTTGTTTGATCTGCTGGTACGCCACTTCACTGAGCGGGGGGGACGGACCGGTTTTTTTTCGTTGCATGGCATTCCCGGTGGCTGTGAATATATTTTGAATATATCTATAATATACAGAATCCGATTCTTTTCCGGATGTCAAGCATAAAATACCGTACTGGGTATTTTTGCCCTCCGGCGCCACGGGAGCGGGAAGGGGGCCTCCCGGTCGACAGAAAAGCGGGCGGTTCCAAAAAAAGACGGTGATGCGGCATCTTTTTCCTTGACATCCCAGAACAAATGCGCCTTGTATATTCAAAATATATTATGAATATATTCTAATCCCTCAACACAGGAAGACAGAATGAGACTTACGGCAATACCCGAACGATGTTCCGGCTGCACCGCCTGCCGCCTGGCCTGCGCCCTGGCCAATTACGGGCGGGTCAACCCCGCGCTGGCGGCGCTGACCATCCGGGGCCGGTTTCCGGCACCCGGCACCTATGAGATCGCCCTTTGCGACCAGTGCGGCGCCTGCGCCGAGGCCTGCCCTGTCGACGCCATTGCGGAGGAGGACGGCGTGTACCGGGTGGACGAGGACGCCTGTATCGCCTGTTTCGAATGCGTGGAGGCCTGCCCCCACGGGGTGATGTTCGCGCATCCCACACTGGATGCCCCCATCAAGTGCACCCTCTGCGAGGCGTGCGTGGAGATCTGCCCCAGGGATGCACTGGCCCTGGTGGATGCGTAAAGGAGGTACGGCAATGTTGAACGGATATGCGGGAACGGTGTTGCGGATCGAACTGACCGGCGGCCGGGTCGAAAAACAGCCCCTGCCGGAAAAACTGGCCGAAGAATTCATCGGCGGCCGGGGTTTCGTGGCCAAAATGCTTTTTGATGAACTGCCGCAGGGGGCGGATCCCCTGGGGCCGGAAAACCTGTTCGTGATGGCCTCCGGCCCCCTGAGCGGGCATTTTCTGCCGGCATCGGGCAAAACCCATTTTGGATGCAAATCCCCGGCCTCCGGCGGCTACGGCGACAGCAACATGGGCGGGCACTTCGGGCCGGCCTTCAAATACGCTGGATACGACATGCTCGTCCTGACCGGGAGGGCCCCGGTCCCCAGTCTCTTGGTGATCGAAGACGACCGGGTCGAGATCCGGCCCGCCGCGGGCTACTGGGGCATGGGCTCCATCACCGCCGAGGCGAAGCTCAAGAAAGAGCTGGGGGAGGATTTCCAGATCCTCACCATCGGGCCGGCAGGGGAGAACGGCGTGGTCTTCGCCTGCATTACCCACGACTTCGGCCGCCAGGCCGGCCGGGTCGGCATCGGCGCGGTCCTGGGTTCGAAGAATATCAAGGCCATCGCCGTCAAGGGCACCGGCGACATCCCGGCCAGCGACGTGCAGGGGCTTTTCGAGGAGGGCAAGAAGGCCTACACGGCCGTGCGGGCCAAACCCGGCTTCACCGGATGGACGCCCGAGGGCACCGCCGGCATCACCGACTGGATCAACCGCGTGGGCGCCTTTCCCACCCGTAATTTCGGCACCTCCTACTGGGAGAAGCACCCCGACATCAATGGTGCGGCCATCCTGCGCGAGCTGAAAATCACCGACAAGGGATGCTACTGCTGCCCCACGCCCTGCGGAAAATACGGCCTGGCGAAAACCGGCCTGGGCGACGTCTACGTGGAGGGGCCCGAGTTCGAAACCATCGCCCTTCTGGGAAGCAACTGCATGCTCGGGGACATCGCCGAGGTGGGGTATGCCAACTATGTCGCCGACGAGCTGGGGGTCGACACCATCAGCGCCGGGGTCGTCTGCTCCTGGGCCATCGAGTGCTATGAAAAAGGCATCCTGGACGACGCGGCCATGGGGCGCGAAGTCCGGTTCGGCGACCTGGCATCGGTGGTCTACCTCCTCGAGCAGATCGCCCACCGCAGCGGCATCGGCGACCTCCTGGCCCAGGGCGTCCGGGCCGCCTCTCAGCAGACCGGGCGGGGATCGGAGTCCTTTGCCATCCAGGTCAAGGGCCTGGAATGGAGCGGGTACGAGTGCCGCAACGCACCAGGGATGATGCTCGCCTACATGACCTCCGACATCGGTGCCCACCATGCCCGGGCCTGGGTCCTCGGCCATGACCTGGCCGGCACCGCCGCCAATGTGCACGAACTGATCGCCTCGAGCGGCGGCGGCGAAAAGCTGCCCAAATCCGCGCCCCAGGGCCGTGCCCAATATGTGGTCGACAGCCAGCATACCCGGCCGCTCTTCGACCTCCTCGGCATCTGCCGCCTCCAGTATATGGAGCTCGGGTTCGAGCCCGAGCACTACGAGCGCCTCTTCGAGAAGGCCACCGGCCGAAGGATGAGCTGGACCGAGCTCCTGGGGGTGTCCGAGAGGGTCTGGCAGCTGACCCGGTCCATCTCCGCCCGCGAAATACCGGGCTTCGGCAGGGCCTTCGACTACCCGCCCGAGCGGTTCATGACCGAGCCGATCCCCGACGGCCCCAACGAGGGCCACTGCGTGACCCGGGAGGAGGTCGACATCCTGCTGGATGAGTACTACGCAATCCGGGGCTGGGATGAAAACGGCATTCCCACCGCCGAGACCCTGACGCGGTTCGGCCTGGCCGACGTGGCCGGGAGCATGGACGGCTGGGCCTGCCACAGCGGGGGGGCGGCGTCCTGATGGACGCCCCGGGCGCAATGGAAAAACGCCGGTCGACTTCCCTGGAGGCGGCTGGCGCGCCCTTCCGCCCTTCTTTTCTCCTGCCGGCATCGTTGAGGAGGGGGGCATGACATTTACGATTCACATTGCCGGGACCCTCCGGGGGATCGTCGACGGCCTGCCGCAGAAAACCGTGGTGGAAGCCGCATCCCCGATGAGCATACGGCAGCTGGCGGCCGCGGTCGGCGTCCCGCCGATCCTGGTGGTCCTGGCATTTGCCAACGGCCGGAGGCATGGCCTGGACGACCCCCTGATCGAAGACGCCGAGGTCTATCTCATGGGGCCGGTCGCCGGCGGTTGACCCGGCGCCGGCCGGGCGCCCCGTATCTCCCGGCGCAGTCCCGGCAGGCCCGCCAACCCCAAAGGGGCCGCATGACGCATGCGGCCCCTTTGGCCGTTCTGGACGCCCATGTCAGTCGGTTCTGCCGACCCCCAGCTCCTCGCGTGCAAAGCGAATGCTTTCGACCACGGCGGCGTATTCGCGGCGGCGGGCATCCTCCGGCCCGTCGTTGCCGGGATCGAATTCGACCTCCAGGTTGAGCCGCTGCATCGCGGGGTTCGCCTTGATGATCTGGTACGCTTCCTTCATGGGGACGTCGCCGGTGCCCGTGGCGACGCCCGTGATCCGGCATCCGTACTGGGCAAATTCTATCCGGTGGTCCGAGAAATGGTTGGTGAAGGCCAGCGGCGCCAGCTTTCGGATGGCCGTCAGCGGGCATTCACCCACCATGAGGGAGTTGTTGGTGTCGACGCAGGCCCCGACGTACGGGTGGTCGACGCGTTGAATGGTCCAGATCACCTCGTCGCTGAAGGCTTCGGTATGGTTTTCCAGGCAGAGCCGGACCCCGGCGTTCTGTGCCGTTGGCGCGGCGGCCCGGGCCTTCTGGGCGATGGCTTCCAGCTGGGGGATGATCCGGGGATGAAACGCCGAACCGCATACGGGATGGGGGCGATGGACGTCCATGCTGATCTTGCCGATGTCCGAACCGATGGCCTCGGCGATGGCGATGCCCTCCTCCATGGTGTTGGTCAGCCGGTCGTCGTACCCGGAGGCGTCCAGGGAGAAATTGTATTCCAGATAAAGCCCCCGCTCTTCGGCCGCGCGCCGAACGTCCCGAAGGTGGTCTTTCCGGGTGGACCCAAGGACGGCGGCCGTCAGGTGTAGTCCGTCGAGGCCCAGCTTTGTCGCTTCGTCCATCAGGCCGAAAATATCCCAGACCGGCTTCCATTCAAGCTTGTACCCGCCCCAGTTCTGGCCCATGCCGTGCAGGTGAAGACTGTAGGTATGAAGTCCCAGCAGCATTGTGCATCTCCTTGCGGTGTTGATGGTTGAAAGCGCCGCCCGACAGGGCCATATTTGCCGGCGCCGGCGTCGGGGCGCTCCTTCTTTGTTGCAAAGGGAATCAGCAACAGGTGTGCCATAGTATCCGGTCCGGGTGAAATACTCTTTAATATTATGAAATAAATATAAAAATTGAGTGAAGGGGGTTGCTTTTTCATGGAGGGGCGGTGAAAAAAAAGAAACAAATTTTTATAAAGTTAAAATATGATTTTAACTTTATAAAAAAAGATGCCGGGGGGTTGGGGCCGTCCAGGGAGCGGCAGGGCGCTAGGGCAGGAAATCCTTGCGGCGGATGCGGTGCTTTTTCATCTTGTAGTGGAGCAGCTGGGGGGAAAGCGCCAGCTCCCGGGCTGCCCGGGAGGCATTGCCCTGAAACCGGGCCAGCATCTTGCAGATCGTCCGGCGCTCGTTTGCCGCCTGAATCTCCGTCAGGGCCATCCCCGCTGCCGGAGCCGCCGCTTCGGGGGCGCTCCCCTCCGGGGAAAAGATGACGTTGATTCGTTCTTCCAAAGGCGGTCCGCTGGCGGGGGCGAAGCGGCCTCCGGGCGGTGGGGCGGCCTGTCGGGTGATGTGGTCCGGCAGGTGCCGGAGATCGATGGCTTCGTTCCCCTGGACCTGGATGGCCGCCCCTTCAATGGCATGCTCCAGCTCACGAACGTTTCCGGGCCAGCGGTAATTGTGAAACAGGTCCAGCACGTCGGCGGAGATGGCGCTGATCTGCTTCTTCAGGGGGGCGTTGTGCTTGTGGAGAAAATGGCGGATCAGCTTTTCCAGGTCGCCCATCCGCTCCCGCAGCGGGGGGATCCGGATGACCATGACGCCCAGGCGGTGGAGGAGATCGTGGCGGAGGCCGCCCCGTTCGGCGGCCTCGTGTGGATCCTCGTTGACCGAACTGATGAGCCGGAGGTCCATGGCGTGCTCCTTCATGGCACCGACGCGCCGGACCCTGCGCTCCTGGATGACCCGAAGCAGCTTCGCCTGCAACCCCAGGGACATGGAATTGATTTCGTCCAGGAACAGGGTGCCGCCGTCGGCCTCCTCGAAAAGGCCCGGTTTATCCATCGCGCCGGTGAACGCCCCCCTTGCGGTGCCGAACAGGATGCCTTCCAGAAGATGCTCCGGTATGGCGGCGCAGTTGATGGCGACGAACGGTCTGGCTTTCCGGCTGCTCGCGTTGTGAATGGCCTGGGCGAACAGCTCCTTTCCCGTCCCGGTTTCGCCGTACAGCATGATGGAGGAGGGGGTGTCCGATGCCATGCGGGCCAGCGCCGCGGCTTTGAGGAATTCAGGCGCCTTCCCGATGATCTCTTCGAAGGTGTAGCGGGCGCCGCTGCCTGCCGGCGGCCTGGCCGGCAGGCCGACGGCGTTCATCCGGTGGGTGGTCCGGAGGGTCGAAATAGTCTCAAAGGTCTGCTCTGCGATGCGGAAGTCTGTGACGAAACAGACGGCGCCGATGAGGCTTCCATGGGAAAAGAGGGGAAAGACGTTGTGGATCGAGTTGACGATCTTCCCCAGCCGCGTCCGGTAATAGCAGGTAAAATTATTGATGGGCCTGCCGGAGTTGATGCACTTCATGATGGGGGTGTCGTCATCATCCACCCGGTAGAGGTCGGAGACGCTCCGGCCGGTCACCTCGTCCGGATCGAGGTCGTCGATGCGCGCCTGGGCCTCGTTGAAGTAGAGAATCCTCCCCCTGCGGTCGGTGATCACAACCCCTTCGTGAAACTGGTCGAACATGGCCAGGAAAGAGACGGACCCGGGATCGATGTCCGGGAACAGCTTCTTCATCTCTGTTGATTTCATCGCAGGGCTCCTGGTGCCGTGGCCGCTTCGGCAGAGGGCGCGGCGCGGGCGCTTCCCTGCCGGGGTGGCGGAGAGGGCGGGGGGTCAGGTGAAGTTCGACCGGGAGATCCGGTGCTTTTTCATCTTGTAGTGGAGCAGCTGGCGGGAGATCCCCATGCTGCGGGCGGCCTGGGTGACGTTGCCCTTGAAGTTCTGGAGGGCGCCGGCGATCAGGCGCCGCTCCCGCTCCTCCTGGGTTTTGATGAGGCTTTTCGTCCGGCGTCCGCCCACGGGTTTGGGAGCGCCCGGGATCTCTTTGGAAGGATGCCCGGCATCCGGCGCCGGGGTCTGGTCGGGAAAGTGGCTGTCGGGTGTCGAGGGCTGGTTTCGCATCCGGTACCAGGTCGGGAGGTGGGACTGCAGATGGTCCATCTCGATGGTGTGGCCCGGCCCCACAAGGTTGAGCGCCCCTTCGATGACATGTTCGAGTTCGCGGACGTTTCCCGGCCAGTGATAGGCCAGGAAGTGGTCGAGGACCTCCTTCGAGAAGGAGGCCGGATGTTTGCCCAGGGCGTGGCTGTGCTTCTCCATGAAATGGTGCATGAGCCGTTCAAGATCCTCTTTGCGCTCCCGCAGCGGCGGAATGGGGATGAAGACGACCCCCAGGCGGTAGAAGAGATCGGGGCGGAGGGTTTTTTCGGAAATGGCCAGGTGGGGCTGTCGATTGACGGAGCTGATGACCTTCAGGTCTATCTCGATCTCGGCGAAAGAGCCGACCCGGCGGACCTTCCGCTCCTGCAGCACCCGGAGGATCTTGGCCTGCAGGCTGACCGGCATGGCGTTGAGCTCGTCGAGGAAGAGGGTCCCCCCGCTGGTTTTTTCAAACAGTCCCGGCTTGTCCTGGGCCCCGGTGAATGCCCCTTTGGAGGTGCCGAAGAGGATTCCCTCCAGGAGGTTTTCCGGAATTGCGGCGCAGTTGATGGCGGTGAAGCGGGCCTTGCTCCGGCGGCTCTGGTTGTGGATGGCCTGGGCGAAAAGCTCCTTTCCGGTGCCGGTCTCGCCGTAGAGCATGACCGGCGAAGGGGTGCCGGCGGCCATGATCGCCGTGTTGACGGCCTGCAGAAATTCCGGCGCTGCCCCGACGATGCTGGCGAAGGTGAATCGGGTGCCGTTGCCGAGGTTGACCTTGGGGCGCGGCATGGGCGCATGGGTGAAGGCCTCTTCCAGGGCATTGTATTCGCGGACAAAACAGACGGCACCCTTGAGGGATTTGTTCCGGAACAGCGGGAAGGCGCTGTGGATGGTGTTGGCGACGCGACCCATCCGGGTCTGGTAGAAAAACGGGCGGTCGATGGTGGGCTTCCGGGTTCTCAGGCACTGGATGAGCATGCTCGTCTCCGGTGTCAGGTCGTAGACCTCGGTGACGGCCTTTCCGACGACCGATGCCCGTTCGAGGCCGTCGATTTTTGCCATGCCATCGTTGTAGTAGATGATCGTTCCTCGCAGGTTGACGATGATAACGCCTGCGGTCAGCCGGTCGAATACCGTCAGAAAGTCCCGGTAGGTCAGGTCGAGCATTTCCTGGCGGCTGTCTGGGGAATTCCTTTTCATCGCGCCCTGTCGGGTTTTGAGGAAGGCGCTGCAGCGCCGCTTGTCCATGTCCCCTGTCTACCATGAACTGCGGCGTGAATCAAGACGGCCCTTAGATGCCGTGGTCGCGGGCGGCGTTGACGTCAGGATCGGGGCGCATGGGTGTGGGGATTGAAGAGGATGTCATTTTCCAGGTAGGCCTGCTCAAGCCTCTCCTGGTGTGCCTTTGTCGCCGGGTCCCGGCGGCTGGCCAGCTCGAGGATCAGGCAGTTGATGATGCTGGAGATGGCCGCCGAGTATCCGATCAGCGGGATCGACCTGGACGGGGCGACGATCGCTTTGTCGGCAAACTGGATCAGGGGGCACAGCTTGCTGTCGGTGATGACCAGCAGGGTCTGGTGGCACCGCCGGGAGACCCGGGCCAGCTTGATCAGTTCATTGGGATAGCGGGAGGTGGCGATGATGATCACCAGCGCGCCTTCCCGGGCGTTGGTAAGGCTGTCAATGACGGTGCTGTCGCTCCCATTGAGGGTGTGGACCCCTTTTCGCACCTTGGTCAGGGACCACCCCAGGTAGTAGGCAAAGGTGTAGGAGAGGCGTGAGCCGATGACATAGACCGAAGGGCTGGCCGCAATCCGATCCACGAACATGGCGATGGCCTCCATGTCGGCCGATTCATAGAGATGGCGGAGATTGTTGATCTCCTCGAGGAGGACCCGCTGCAAATGAGCGGTTCCGGCGCCGTTCATGCCCGGCAGGTCGACCCGGTCCGGCAGGCTCAGGCCGGTGTCCACAAAGTCCCGGAGGGCCTGAAGGAAATCACCGTAGCCGCTGTATCCCAGCTTTCCCACAAAGCGTACCACCGTCGCCTCGCTGACCTGGCAGGCCTCGGCCAGCTCCTTGGTCGTCATGAACACGGCCTTCCGTGGATTCTGAATAATATAGTTGCCCAGGATGCGGCCCTTGGGGGTGAGGGAATCCAGGTGCGCTGCGATATCCTTGATAACCGGGTGCGACAGATTGGTGTTCATCATCACGTCCTTCGGTTTTGAATCAAAAATGAAACATACATTACATTTTGTCTTTATGGGTTTATAGTATTTATCTTCATGAATGTCAACAGTTTGTTGGGTTTTACGCATCATTTTGATTTGTAATGTTTCATTTGAATATTTTTTTCTTGACAGGTTTCATTACATTTGAGATAGAAGGGGCATGCGCGGCAGACCTGAGGAGAGGCTTCCCCGCAAGCGGGGGCGTTGACAACTCCGAGGCTTTTCCAGCCAGGCCCCGCAGCAGCAGGAGATGAAAAAATATTTTCGATTTGGATGCGCAAAATTTTCTATACATGAAAATATTTTTTCATCAACAGGCCCCAGCCGACACGCTGCCGGAGAATCGGAAGGGTGTTGTCTTTTTAAAAAAACATTTATTTCAAATGGTTGTTTTTTTCGGCGCTGCCGAAAAGCCTGCGGGTGCTGCATTCTGTCCGTGTGGCATATTTGTTGCTTTGATCTTTCCGCAAATCGAGTTTTTTTGGGGGGAGATCTTTCAGCAAGTCGATCATGACACCCAACGGAACGTTTTTATCAATTATTAAGGGGGAACCTATGTTCGGCAAGTACAAACCCCTGTGGGGGGAAAAGACCCGCCTGAAATCCAGCTACGATGCGGTGATTATCGGCGGAGGGCTCCACGGCCTGGCGACGGCCTATTTTCTGGCCAAAGAACACGGCATGAAGAACGTGGCCATCATCGAGAAGAATTTCATCGGGTTCGGGGGTGCCGGCCGCAACACGGCCATCGTCCGGGCCAACCAGCGGACCCAGATCAACGTTCCGCTCTACAAGGAAGCCCTGGATCTGTGGCCGGTGTTGACCAAGGATCTCGATTTCAACCTCATGTTCAACAACTGCGGCAACCTCAACCTCATGCACAGCGAGGCGGCCATGAACGCGGCCCGGATGAATATTGCCACCGCGCAGTTCCACGGCGTGGAGAGCCACCTCCTCGACGCGAAGCAGGTCAAGGAGATGGTGCCGGCCCTCAATATCTCGCCGGACATCACCTACCCGATCCACGGCGCCATGTACCATCCGCCCGGCGGCATTGTCCGGCACGACGCGGTGGTCTGGGGGCTGGCCAAAGGGGCCGTCAAGCTCGGGGCCGAAATCCACCAGCAGACCGAGGCGACGGCCATCCACACGGAAAACGGCAAGATCACCGGGGTGGAGACCAGCCGCGGCAAGATCCATACCCCCCGGGTGCTGGTGTCCGCCGGCGGCTACTCGGCCGGCATCATCAGCCAGATGCTCGGGGTCAAGCTGCCCATCAGCGTGCTGACGATCCAGGCCATGGTTACCCAGCCGCTCAAGCCGATCCTGAACCATGTCGTGTCGTCGGGTGCCTATCACTGCTATGCCAACCAGACCCTGAAGGGCGAGATCGCCACCGGCGCCCACATGGACCCGTGGCCCAACTATACGACGCTGACCACCGCCTACTATATCAAGCACCAGGCCCAGGCCCTCTCCGAATTCCTGCCCTGCCTCCGGGGGATCAAGTTCATGCGCCACTGGGGCGGCCTGGCCGACATGACCCCCGACATGGCCCCGATCATGGACGGCAACGACCCCATCGATGGATTCTACATGAACTGCGGCTGGGGATACTTCGGCTTCAAATCCTGCTCCTCAACCGGGAAATACCTGGCGGAGTACATGGCCACGGGCAGCTGCCCCGACATTCTCAAACCCTTCAACCTGCGCCGCTACGAGCGGCATGAGCTCATGGGGGAAACGGCGGCGCTGGTAAACTACTCCCCGGACAATTAAGGGCGGACCATACCAAAACGGCTGCGGTGGACCGCCACCTGCAGCATTTCGTTATAAGGAGATTTCGGCTATGTCATTGACACTCACGTGCCCCATCTGCGGAAAGCGCAACGGCTACGAATTCCGGTACGGCGGCGAAGACAAAGGCCCCCGGCCCGAAGAGGAAGGGCTCACCCCGCGCAGCTGGTGCGACTATGTCCACATGAACAAATGTGTCGCGGGCGTCCAGAAGGAATGGTGGTTCCACCGGGACGGATGCGGATCCTGGTTCACCACCTATCGCAACACTGTCACCAACCTTGAAGTGGAAGGACCGGAGGCGAAAGAATGAACAGGCTTAATACTCTGCCGACACTGCGGATCAACCCTTCGGAGAAGTTGAACCTGAATTATAAGGGCAAGACCTTCCAGGGGGTTAAAGGCGACACGGTGGCGACGGCCCTGTACGCGAACGGCGTCCGGGTCTTTGCCAGGAGCTTGAAATACCATCGCCCCAGGGGCCTTTACAGCCTGGACGGCGAGTGCAGCAACACCATGATGGCGGTCGACGGCATTCCCAACGAGCGGACGGAGAATCTTCGTCTCAAGGAAGGGATGGCGGTTGCGGAGCAGAACGTCGTGGGCTCCGCAGAGCGGGACTGGATGGGCTTCATGGACAAGCTCGACTGGATGATGCCCGCGGGATTCTACTACAAGACCATGCACAAGCCGGCGTGGGTGTGGCCCATCGCCATGAAGCAGGTGCGGAAAGCGGCAGGGCTCGGAAAGATCTCCCCGGATTTCGAGATGAAGGGGACCTATTCCGACGTCTTCACCACGGCGGATGTCTGCATCATCGGCGGCGGGGCCGCCGGCATGACCGCCGCACTGGCGGCGGCGGAGAAGGGCCTCCGGGTCATCCTCCTCGAGGCCCGTCCGTGGCTCGGCGGCTGCTTTGACTATCGTGCGGCCCTCTTCGACGGCGAAAAGCCACTGTACGAGCGTGCCCGGGAGCTCGCCGCCTCGGTGGAGAAGGCCCCCAACATCCGCGTTTTTGCCCATGCCTCCGTGGTCGGGACCTACAACAACAACCTCGTCACGGCCTTCCAGGTGGGCGGCGATGGGGACAGCTTCGACGAGCGGTACATCGAGATCCGGGCCACCAGCATTGTCGTGGCGACCGGATGCATCGAGCGCCCCCTGCTGTTCGACAACAACGAGCGCCCCGGTGTGATGCAGGTGGGGTGCGCCCACCGCATGGCCCGGACCTACGGCCTGTTGCCGGGCACCCAGGCGGTCTTCAGCGTCGGGCACGACCTGGGGCTGGAGGCGGCGGTCGACCTTTTCGACCTGGGCCTCAAGATCGCCTGCGTCGCCGACATCCGGGAGGACGGACAGAATCCGGAGCTGATGCTGGCCCTCAAGGAGCGGAAGATCCCCGTGCTGACGGGCTGGGTGGCCACCAAGGCCCACGGCTGCACAACGGTCAAAAAGACCACCATCGCCACCATCGACGGCACCATCACCCGCGACTTCGACTGCGACGTCCTGGTGGCCTCGGCCGGCCTGACCCCGGTGACCGGCCCGGCGACCCTGGCCCAGGCCAAGACGGCCTATGACCCGCACACCGGATACTTCCTGCCCACCACCCTGCCCGAAAAGATGTTCGTCGCCGGGCGGATGACGGGCATCAAC
>CAJXSB010000048.1 GCA_913060435.1 uncultured Desulfococcus sp. | reverse complement strand
GGGCCTCATCCGCGATGATCCACCCCTTGTCGTCGGTCCGGGCCCCGATGTTATCGAGCCCCATGTCTTCGGAATTGGGCTTTCGGCCGATGCAGACGAGCATCTTTTCCACCTCGGCCGTGACCGGCTTCCGGTCTTTTTCCGTGGGGGATTCCAAAAACGGCGACGGGCCGATGGCCACCCGGAGGCCGCCGTCGGTGTCTTCAAAAGCGTCGACGGTCTTATTGACCATGAACGCGATCTTCTTCTTTTTCATCTCCCGCTGAAGGGTCTTGGAGCAGTCTTCATCCACCGACGGCAGGGGCAGGAGGCGGGGCATCGCCTCCACCACCGTCACCCGGGCGCCGAGGCCGGAGAGCATGCAGGCGAACTCGCAGCCGATGACGCCGCCGCCGACGATCAGGATCGACTCGGGCACCGCCGAAAGCGAGAGGGCATGGTTGCTCGACAGGATCCGCTCCCCGTCAAAGGGAAGCGCCGGGATATTGAGGGGTTCTGTTCCAGAGGCGATGATCAGCCGGTCCCAGGCGACCTCGACGGGCGCCTCCCCCGGGCGGGTCACGGTGACGAGCCCCGGTTCTTTGATATAGGCATCCCCCGGAATGTGCCGGATCTTGTGATGCTTGAGCAGCGCGAGGATGCCCTTGGCCTGGGTGCCCAGGATCTCGCTCTTCCGCGCCATGAGACGGGCCATGTCGACCCGGGGCGACCCGTCGACCGCGATGCCGAAAGCCTCGGCCCGGTGGAATTCCTCGAGGACCGCCGCGGTTTTGATCATGATCTTCGAGGGGATGCATCCCCAGTTGAGGCAGGTGCCGCCCACGTTCTCCCGTTCGATCACCGTCACCTCCGCGCCGAGCTGCGCAGCGCGCACCGCCGCCACGTATCCGCCCGGCCCCGCGCCAATAATGGTTATTCTCGTTGCCATACCCCCTCCTTCTCCTGTGAATGGTTGCGGCCGGATGCCGAGTATGCCCCACATTCATTGCTCAACTTTCGAGATTCGTTCATGCGGTGGATATGGGGTATTCTGCGGCTGATGAAACTCGAAAATCGAGTTCATTATTAATGCCTCATATTAACATTTATATCAATATGAAACAATATATTTCATTTTTTTATTAATTTTTAAATATAATTTTGATGAATCGCCTATTTCAACGCCAAAAACTCAAATCCATGATGATGTCCACCTGGGCTTCTGAGGCAGAAATTGCAAAATATCATAAATAACGACATCATTTTTTGATGATATTCAAAAATATATAATTTAATATTGACATAAACATAAATTTAAATCTATATGAGAGTAAAGCCCCCTACTGTCGAACCGAACCGTTCGCGCCGGCGCCCCCGCCGGCATCCCACCGCGACATCCGACAGGGGCGTTCATGCAATTGCGATGTTTTCATCATTCAGAGGAGAGACACCATGGGAAGTGATTCGAAAAAGACCCTGCTCCACGCCTGGCACACCGCAAACGGCGCCAACATGGCCGACTTCGGCGGCTATGAAATGCCCCTGTGGTACTCATCGGCAAAAAACGAACATCTGTCGGTGCTGACCCATGCGGGGGCGTTCGACACCAGCCACATGGCCTCCCTGCTGGTTTCCGGCAAAGACGCCTACGGCCTGCTGCAGCAGTGCTTCACCAACGACATGGCCGCCTGCATCGGGCGGGAGAAGAAAGCCCTGTTCCCGGGGCGGTGCGTCTATGGCGCATTCCTGAACGAAGCAGGTGAGGTCATCGACGATGCCATCATCTTCCAGATCGCCGAGGGACGTTACATGGTCGTGATCAACGCCGGCATGGGCGGAGCCATCGCCGCACACCTGGAAGCCCACAAATCCGGGGGGGATTCCGAGATCACCGACCTGACCGACCGCCTGGGAAAGATGGATGTCCAGGGGCCGCTCGCGGCAAAGGTGCTCGAAAAAATCCTGGCCTCACCCGACACGGTCTTCGACCGGATGCCCTATTTTTCCTTCAAGGGCCATTTTGATGCCTCGGCCCCGGAGGCGGACGTCGTCCGCCTGACGGACGGGACCCCCATGCTCCTCTCCCGGACCGGATACACCGGCGAGTTCGGCTTCGAGCTGTTCGTCGCCCCCGAGCATTTCGTGAAGCTGTGGGAGATGGTCATGGCCGCCGGCGAGGCCTTGGGGCTCACGGCCTGCGGGCTGGCGGCCCGGGATTCGCTGCGGGCCGGGGCCGTGCTGCCCCTCTCCCACCAGGATATCGGCCCCTGGCCGTTTCTCAACACCCCATGGAACTTCGCCCTGCCCTACGATGATGCGGGCACGGGATTCACCAAGTCCTTTATCGGCGACAGTGCCCTCGCCAATGTGGCGGCCCCGGAATACACCTACCCCTTTGCCGGGTTCGACCTCCGGAAGGTCACCCTCCCGGCCGCGGTCCTCGACGCCGACGGCAAGGAGATCGGCACGGTGCTCACCTGCGCCACCGACATGGCCATCGGGCGACACCAGGATCGGATCTACAGCATCGCCAGCCCGGACAGGCCCGAGGACGGCAAGATCAAGGGGCTCTGCTGCGGGTTCGTCAAGGTGCGGACCCCCCTGGACGCCGGCAGCATCCTTCAACTCAAAGACGCCCGGCGGAAGATCAAGGTGCGCATCGAAACGGATATCCGGCCGGACCGCACGGCGAGGAAGCCCCTGAAAGAGATGCGCTGACCGCGGCGCCTTGCCGGCAGCAGCAGGGCAGCCGTCATCCCAATAGACCGAAACGCAATCGACCCCAACCACAGGAGGAGGGAATTATGGCCAAGGAAATCAATGACATCATTCTGAAAGACGGCATCCAGTATGCAGAGGACCACGAATGGGCCCAGCAGACCGGGGAAACCTTCAAGATCGGCATCACCGACTATGCTCAGGACCAGTTGGGCGACATCGTTTTCGTCGAACTGCCGGAGGTGGACACGGAGTTCAGCAAAGGCGACGAATTCGGGACCGTGGAATCGACCAAGGCCGTATCCGAGCTCTACATGCCCATGGGCGGGCGGATCGTCGCCGTCAACGAACGCCTGGCCGATGAACCGGAGCTGGTCAATAATTCTCCCTACGACGACGGCTGGATGATCGAGATCGCCACGGACGACACCGGGGATTTCGATGCCCTGATGGGCAAGGACGCGTATCTGGATATGCTGAAAGGATTGTAAACCATGAGATATTTACCGCACACCAATGAAGACGTCGCGGAAATGCTTCAGGTGGTAGGGGCGGCAAACCTCGATGATCTCTTCTCTTCCATCCCCGAAGACTGCCGCTTCAAGGGCGAGCTGGACCTGCCGCCCGCCATGACCGAGTGGGAAGTCGGCGACCACATGACGGACCTGGCCGGCCGGATGGCCAGCCCCCCGGAGTACCGCGTATTCGTGGGCGCCGGCAGCTACCGCCACTTCATCCCGTCATCGGTGCCGTACCTCCTCAGCCGGTCTGAAGTTTCAACGGCCTACACGCCGTACCAGCCCGAGATCAGCCAGGGGACCCTCCAGGCCATCTTCGAATACCAGACCCTGACGGCGCGCCTCCTGGGCATGGAGGTGGCCAATGCCTCCATGTATGACGGGGCATCGGCCCTGGCCGAAGCCCTCCTCATGGCCATCCGGATCGCGCGGGGCAAGAAGACCGCCGTCGCCGTCTCCAAACTGATCCACCCCCACTATCGCCAGGTGGTCCGGACCTATTTCGAGCCCATCGGCTACGAGATCGTCGAGCTCCCCTACCTGCCCGACGGCTCCACGGACCTCTCGGGCCTCGACAACATCGAGGGTTTGGCCGCCGTTGCGCTCCAGTCCCCCAATTTTTTCGGGTGCATCGAAGACGTCCAGGCGGCCAGCGACAAGGCCCATGATCTAAAGGCCCTCTCGGTGGCCAGCTTCACCGAACCGATGGCCTACGGCATGTTCAAAAGTCCCGGCAGCCAGGGGGCCGACATCGCCTGCGGCGAAGGCCAGAGCATGGGCATTCCCCAGTCTTTCGGCGGGCCGGGGCTCGGCATGTTCGCCTCCCGCAACAAATATGTCCGGAACATGCCCGGACGCCTCATCGGCCAGACCACCGACCGGGACGGCCAACGCGGTTTCGTGCTGACCCTCGCCACCCGCGAGCAGCACATCCGTCGGGAGCGGGCCACTTCCAACATCTGCTCGAACCAGGGGCTCTGTGCGACCATGTCCACCATGTATATGGCCTCGCTGGGGGGCACCGGCCTCCGGGCCCTCTCCCGACTCAATCGGGACAAGGCGGAATACCTGAAATCAGCACTGAACAAGGCCGGCTTCCAGACCCCGTTCACCCGGCCCGGCTTCAACGAATTCGTGGTGGCGTTCCCCAAGGGATTCGAGGCCACCTACAAGAAACTGGTCGACAGGAAGATCGTTGCGGGCATTCCCTTGGAGTGCCATTATCCGGAGCTGGCCGACCACTATCTCCTGTGCGCCACGGAGACCCACAGCAAGGCGGATATGGACGCACTGGTAAAGGAGGTGACATCATGACTGAGCGCGCTGGCACTACCGGCCTGATCCTGAATGAGCCCCTGCTCTGGGAGAAGAGCAAAACCGGCCGATGCGGCATGTCCATCCCCGAATCCGATGTCCCGGAAGCCCCTCTCGACGCGGCCTTCGCCGGCGACGGGCCGGATTTCCCGGACCTCTCCGAGGTCGACGTCGTCCGCCACTTTACCCGTCTCTCCCAGTGGAACTTCGGCGTGGACACCGGCATGTACCCCCTGGGATCCTGCACCATGAAATACAATCCCAAGATCAACGAGAAGACCTCGGCCCTGCCGGGTTTTGCCGGGGCCCATCCCATGCTGCCGCCGGACCTGGCCCAGGGCACCCTCCGGATCATGTACGAGCTGGAGCAGCTCCTTTGCGAGATCACCGGGATGGACGCCACGACCACCCAGCCCGCCGCGGGCTCCCACGGGGAGCTGACGGCCATGCTCCTCTTTTACGCCTATCACCAGAAAAAAGGCGAAAAGCGGACCAAGATCCTGATCCCCGACACCGCCCACGGCACCAACCCGGCATCGGCGGCCCTCTGCGGCTACGAAGCGGTACCGGTGGCCTCCGGGGAGGACGGCATTCTCTCGGTCGAGGCGGTCGAAGCCCTCATGGACGAGGATACGGCCGGCATCATGGTGACCAACCCCAACACCCTGGGCCTCTTCGAAAACAACATCCGGGAGGTGGCAGAGATCGTCCACCGGAAAGGCGGTCTCGTCTACGGCGACGGCGCCAACATGAACGCCGTCATGGGCGTGGTCAAGATGGGGGAGATCGGCATCGACGCCATCCACCTCAACCTTCACAAGACCTTCTCCACGCCCCACGGCGGCGGCGGCCCGGGTGCGGGACCGGTGTGCGTCAAAGCGCACCTGGAGCCCTTCCTGCCGGTCCCCCGGGCGGTCAAAAACGGGGACACCTACGCCCTCCGCTACGACCAGCCCGACAGCATCGGCAGGGTCCACGCCTTCTACGGCAATTTCGGCATCCTCATCCGCGCCTACACCTATATCATGAGCATGGGCAGGCACCTGAAGACGGCCAGCCAGCACGCCGTTTTGAGCGCCAACTATATCAAGGAGCGCCTCAAGGACGTGCTGCACCTTCCCTTTGACCGCCCCTGCATGCACGAGTGCGTCTTCACCGACAAGCACCAGGAACCCAACAAGATCACCACCCTGGACATGGCCAAGCGCCTCATGGACTACGGCTTCCACCCGCCCACGATCTATTTTCCCCTGGTGGTCCACGGCGCCATCATGATCGAACCGACCGAAACGGAGCCCAAGGAGAACCTCGACCAGTTCATCGACGCCTTCCGGGCCATCGCCGGCGAGGCCGCGGAAACCCCGGATCTGCTTCGGGAATCGCCGACGATTCCAAAAGTCCGGCGCCTCGACGAGGCCACAGCCGCCCGGAAGCCCTGCCTCTGCGGATAAGGGCCTTCATGGACAGATATGGAGGAACGTATGGAACAACGGTATATCATGACAGCCTTCGGGAAAGACCGCCCCGGCATTGTCGCGGACGTAACCCAAGTCCTTTTCGAGACCGGGTGCAATCTGGAAGACACCAGCATGACCCGACTGGCGGACGAGTTCACATTGATCCTGCTGTTCACGGGCCATGGTGAAGACCTGGAGCAGAAGCTCCACATGGCATGCCGCCGGCTGGAGCGGGAATGCGGCATATCGGCATTCCTGAGGGCCCTGCCCAAAGCGCCGCGGCAGATGCCCGCCACCGGCGCCCTGAGGAAACTGCGCGTCGAAGGCCTGGACCAGGCCGGGATCGTCTACAAGATCAGCCGGTATCTCGCGGATCAGCAGGTCAATATCGAGAGCCTCACCTCTTCGGTCCGCCCCTCGCCGGAAAGCGGCGCCGACATCTACACCATGGAGCTCATCGTCCAGGTGCCGGACAACGTCGCCGTCGAGGTCATCGACCGGGGTCTGGAGGGCATCGCCAATGAATTGAATGTCGATATCTTTTTTCGGTAGGTGGATCTCCGGATCCGCCTTGCCCCGACCCGGCCGCCGCTGATGTGACTCCCCGATCATCGGCGGCCGCTCCCCAGCGCCCGGCTTGGGCGGGAAACGATGCCGCCCAAGCCGGAGCGCGATACCCGGCAACCGCCGAAGATCCATGCCGGCAATCCGAGCCGCACCGCGATCCACGGGAATGTGCCAGCGTCCATGGCCCGGCATGGCGCCGTTCCTCTCCGCGACACCCTTTTCTGCTTTACAAACCCGTCTCCGAAATGAAATATTCCAATATACGTGATGCTCAACTTCAAGGCCATCGCGCCAATGCTCGCAAACGATGAGAACGTGTCCATCATTGGTCATGAAGCCCGATCCCAAAGAAGATATTCCGATGCCGCACCCGGAAGCCCGAAAACCAGCGGGCCCCGATGGCGCAGGCCTTCCCGCGCCGCCCACGCCTGCACCCAACGCCCTCGCCGAGCGGATCAAGGAGTTGAACTGCCTGTATGGCATCTCCAACCTCTTCGAAAACCAGGGGGTCTCCCTTTCATGGATCATGCAGCGCGCGGTCGAGCTGGTTCCAGCGGCCTGGCAGTATCCTAAAAATGCCTGCGCACGCATCCGGATCGACGGCCGGGAGTATACGTCAAAGCGCTTTCAGCAGACCCGGTGGCGCCAGAGCGCTGTCATCGAGCTGAACGGCGATCCTGTCGGAGAGGTGGAGGTCTGCTACATCGATGCGCCGCCGGCATGCTGCCAGGGGCCGACATTTCTCGATGAGGAGGCGCGCCTGCTGAAGGCCGTCGCAGAACGGTTGAGCAAGGTCCTCTGGCTCAAGCGCGCCGAGGATGCCCTTAAAGAGAGCGAAGAGCGCTATCGCGTGCTGACCGAGCAGGTCGAGGAAGGCGTCGCGCTGGTCCAGGATTCCCGGTTCCGTTACGTAAATCCGGCTTTCCGCAGAATTTTCCATGTCCATTCCGCCTCAGACATAGACGGGGGGCGGGTACATGCCCCCCCTGCAGGCGAGGCGGATGAGATTGCATGCGTCTACAGCGCCGTAACCGATGAAATCATCACGGCCAAGGTGGAAGCGATCCATCCGTTGACCCGATCGAATAAGACCTCCTGGATCCAGGTCTCCCACAGCCCGATCACGTTCAAGGGGCGTCCGGCACTGCTCTCCACCTTCAAGGACATCACCGAAATCAAGGAGCAGCAGATGGCCGCCCAGCGGATGGCAGATCAGCTCCACGATGAAAACCGGGCATTGCGGTCTTCCCTCAAGGAGCGGTATCGCCTGGGAGAGATCATCGGCCGTTCACCGGCCATGCAGGAGGTTTACGAACGGATCCTGAAGGCGGCGGCCACGGACGCCGCGGTTGCCATCTTCGGGGAATCCGGCTCCGGGAAGGAGCTGGTCGCCCGGGCCATCCACGACCACAGCCCCCGAAAAAACAAGCCGTTTGTTGCGGTCAACTGCGGTGCCGTCCAGGAGACCCTGTTCGAACGGGAATTTTTCGGCCACCGGAAGGGCGCATTCTCCGGCGCCCATGCGGATGCCCCGGGGTATCTGGATATGGCTGACGGCGGAACCCTGTTTCTGGATGAAATCAGTGAGCTGACCCTCAACATGCAGGCGAAGCTGCTCCGTGCCATCGAGGGGAACGGATACCGCCCCGTCGGCGCTACGGCGTGTGCGACCTCCAATTTTCGCATGATAACAGCCTCCAATGCCGCCTTGGACGAAAAGGTCCGTGACGGAAAAATGCGAAGCGACTTTTTTTACCGGGTCCAGGTCATTCAGATTCAAATCCCGCCGTTGCGGTATCGGAAGGAGGATATCCCTCTTTTGGTGGAACATTTCATCCATGAAATACGCTCCTTTTCCGATATCACCAGAGTGCCGGGCAGCGCTTTGGACATTCTTACCGATTATCATTGGCCCGGCAACGTCCGTGAGTTGCGAAATGTATTGCAGCGGTATGCCACTCTCGGCTCCCTTGAATTCCTCTCCCCGGGGCCAGAAGCTGGAACGGCATCGGCCAGTGAAGGATGCCATCTTCGCGAAGCCGTCCGAAACCTGGAACAATCACTGATCTCGAAAGCACTGCGCCAGGCCGGTGGGAACCGAACCCAAGCCGCCAAGCTATTGGGGATATCCCGAAGAGCGCTTTTCCGGAAACTCTCCAGCGCCTGAGTGCCGAAACCGCCCATACCGGGCGAAATCGCTCTATTCCAGATATGCCCTTGATTCAGGGCAGGTATCCTCCGCATGCGGGAATCATGCGGGCGTTTTTTTCCCGATTTTCCGCTTCCGCCATTTCCTGTTTGCAAAATCTTCATTCGATATTCGACACTTAATCAAAAGATCAAAATTGGCATCTCTTTTGCTTAAACTCGGCGTCATAGATAAGCGCACACAAGAATGCATGGTGCGGAGCCGTCCCAAAAACAACCATACAAAGAAAGGAGTCCTGAAATGACAAAAGATCCTTTTGGAACGCTTACCGATTGGGGAATCGTTCTGGATCTTCTTGAGGAACTCGGGGAGAACGGTAATTTATCGGCCTATCAGCCCGGTCTGTTACGGATACTGCGATACAAGGGAAACTGGCGCCTTCGCGAGGAGGTGCTGAAACGAATCGGGGATATACGGAACCCTTCCGAAGAACTGATCTCCCAGGTCATCGAGATACTGGCCGACGACAATATCTACTATGACGCCAGGATTCTTGCCGGAGAGTCCCTGGCCCAATTGCTGAAAAACACCGAAAACGGCTTTTCCCGCAACATCAGCATGGATGCAAAGAAAGTCGTCGAAGAATTGAGATCGACACCGCATCCTCCCTTTTTCGAGAACGCCCTCCAGCGCCTGCATTCGGAGACGTGGCTGTCGGGCGGCCTGGAAAATTAATCCTGTCCGGGAAGCGTCCGCCGAGGAAGCGCCCAATGGACCGAGCGTTCCACCCCGGCTGGCATATCCCATCGGATACTTGTCAGAAATTTCCTGTCGCATGATGCTGTTGCATCGGATACCCGCCATCCATGGAATGCCCTCTCGCCGGAGCGAAAGGGCATTCCTGCCGTTGCATCGACCGTTGTGAGGCTGCCGCCCCCCGACATCAGCGGTCCCGGAGAGATCCGCCAGCTGACGGCGTTCTTCGCCTGGACGACATGTGGCGGTTCTGGATCATCCATCTCTGGGTGGCGGGTTTTTTCGAGCTGTTCGCCGCCGTGCTGGCCGCGCGCACCTTTTATCAGATGGGGCATAGCGTCAGATCACCGTGGTGCGGATCATCTATCTGGATGGGATCCGCTTCCTCTCCGGCGGCATCATCGGCACCGCCCACCACTGGTACTGGACCGGACAGACCAATTTTACCATGGCCCTGGCCGCCATGTTCTCGGCCCTCGAAGTGGTGCCGCTGACCCTCCTCACCCTCGACGCGTGGGATTACATTGGATATATCTGACCATGCGGAAGGCCTGACCGCGATCCATCCGGCCCGCCCCGTTTCCAGACGCCCAAGGCGCCGATCCTCCGGCGCCCTGGAAACAGCGGCCGGCGGTGCGGCGTGGCCAGTGTAATTGACGTTGCCCTCGCCGAGACCTATCTTCTTTCCATGTAGGTGCGGCCAATCTGCCCTGGGTGGCATGGTTCCCGCCGACCCCCGGCCGATGGGGGCGGCCGGAGGTCAGCATTGCCGGTCTCCGGCACTGCCAGGGGGCTCTCGTCCGATCCTGCATAGAAGGGGGGCGTCATGAAGATCCAGACAAAACGGGTCTACGAACCCATCGACCGGGAAGACGGTATCGACCGGGAAGACGGTGTTCGCGTCCTCGTCGATCGTATCTGGCCCCGGGGCGTGAGTAAAGGGAAGCTGAAAGCGGACCTGTGGCTGAAGGAGGCAGCACCGAGCGCATCGCTCCGAAAATGGTTCGGCCACGATCCGGCGAGGTGGAAGGGCTTCAAAATGCGCTATTTTGAAGAGCTGGCCGACAGGGCTGAACTGATGCAGCAGCTTCTGTCGCTCGCCGCTGAAAACCCTTTGACCCTCCTCTTTTCCGCCCGGGACGTCCGGTGCAACCAGGCCGTCGCCCTGAAAGAATACCTGATATCCCGCAGCGGCAGCGCTTCTGCGGGGCCCACCGAAACATAAAGATTCAACGCCAGCAGAAAGGAGACGTATTATGGACATCACCACGACCTACCTGGGCCTGCCGCTCAAAAGCCCCATCATCGTCGGCAGCTCCGGCCTGACCAATTCCGTCGAAAAGATCCAGAAAGCCGAAAAGAACGGCGCCGGCGCCGTCATCCTGAAATCGATCTTTGAAGAAGAGATCGCCTTCGAGTACGAGGACATCCTGAAGGAGGCGGAGTCCGCCGGCGTCCACACCGATCAGTTCGACTACTACGACTACCATCTGCGGGGAAAAAAGCTGACCGGGTACATCGACCTCATCAGCGGCGCCAAAAAGACCGTGGCCATCCCGGTGATCGCGAGCGTCAACTGCGTCTACTCCCATGAATGGGTCGCTTTTGTCCGCCAGCTACAGGACGCCGGCGCCGATGCCATCGAGCTGAACATGTTCTTTCTGCCATCGGATTTGAGCCGCTCCAACGACGCCCTGGAGCGCATGTATTTCGACATCATCGAGAAGGTTCGGGACGCCGTATCTGTTCCGGTCTCCCTCAAAATCAGCTATTATTTCTCCAATCTCGCCCAGATGATCCAGAAGCTCTCTCGTTCGGGGATCTCGGGCCTCGTGCTGTTCAACCGTTTTTTCAGCCCCGACTTCGACATCGAGAAGATGAAAGTCAAACCGTCATTTGTATTCAGCACGCCTGCGGATCTGGCCTTGTCCCTGCGATGGGTCGCCATGATGTCCCAGCGGGTCGACTGCGAGCTGGCCGCCTCCACCGGTGTTCACGACGGCGGCGCCGTGGTCAAGCAGCTTCTGGCCGGTGCCCAGGCGGTCCAAACAGTCTCCGTCCTCTACCAGAAAGGTGTAGAATACCTGCAGGAGATGACTGCGGACCTGAAAAACTGGATGGCGGCGCATCAGTATGAACGCATTTCAGACTTCCGTGGGAAGCTGAGCCAGGCTGCAGCGGAGAATCCGGCGGTCTACGAGCGGGTCCAGTTCATGAAATATTACAGCTGAAGACTCGCAGCGGGCCTTTCCCATGCCGCAGCCCCGCCGGCGCATGGGATTTGACGAATTCCGACTCACGGCGTGGGCTCTTCGCGTGCCGGTTTTGTTCCGGCACCCAAGCGCAATATGGTGAAGGAATCAGCTATGTCAGGCGACTCGCGTTTCATAGATCGCGTGAGCGGATCTTGAAAATGGCGCATGTCGAATCAAAAGGAGCACTCATTATGAAAAGACGAATTGTTGTGCTGTTACTGACGGCCCTGGCAGTGGCCGTAACGGCGGCGTGGGCCGGATCTGAAGCCGGCCACGGCGCCATGACCGAAGGAATGGATCTGAAACAATACGACATCCGTTTCAACCGCCTCGACATCGACGACAGCGGTACCCTCAGCTGGGATGAATACAACGCCCATTTCGCCGATAAGGACCGAAAGATCTTCGATGCCCTGGACGCAGACGGCAGCGGCGCCATCGAACAGAAGGAATGGCATGACTTCAAGGCGGCCCACGGCATGGCCGGCCCCCGGGAAGGCGGCAAGGGCAGGTATCACCAGGGCGACCTGCCGGACCCGGCGCCCTATATGGTCCACATGGGAGATATTGACCAGGACGGCGACGATGCCCTGAGCTGGAAGGAGTTTCAGGCCCGCTTTCCGGATAGTGAAAAATCGGTTTTCGTCGCCATCGACCTGGATCAGGACGGCAGCATCAGCCACGACGAATGGCATGCGTTCAAGACCGCCCACGGCAAGGGGGAGGGGTATCACCACTCTGACGGATAACGGGACCGCCAACGCGGTTCATGTATCGGCGCCCCACATCGCTCGCCGTTTTTTTTAGGCTGGATCGCCCACCGTGATGCGGCTGCTCACGCAGGCATGGCAGGAGCCGGAACGGACCCGGGCGGCATCCGACAGCGACAGGACGCCGGTGATCCGGGACGGTGCCTCCCGAAACACGAAGATGCGGTGAATCTGGGAAAAGATCAGGGTGCGGATGGCGGCCTCCAGGAACGCCTCCTCACCGCAGGACCGGACCGGGGCAGTCATGATGGAACGGGCCGGTACGCCTGCGTCGCATCCGTGCCGATAGGCCAGGGCCAGATCGGTCTTGGAGACGACCCCCGCCGGCGCCCCATCTTCATCCACAATCAGGGCGGCGCCCATCCGGTATTCCGACAGCCCCTCCATGATTGCCGTCAGGGGTTCATCCGCCCCGTGGGACCAGACCGAGGGGGTCATGACCTCTTTCACGCGGAAGCGGAGCTGCGGATCGTCGCCCGACCGCTCCGACCGGCGAAGGCGGCTGTATTTGCACTCGTGGCAGTACTGGTAGAGAATGCCCGCGATGTCGGGATAGGCGATCACCCCCGCCACCGCCCCCCCTTCTCCCTGGACGTAAAGGCGGTAGATGCCGTGCTCCCGCATCTGCTCGAGGGCGGCCTCAAGGCTGTCTTCGGGGCGGCAGAAGTGCGGTGGAGAGACCATGATATCCCCCAGCGGAAGGTCGATGGGAAGACCGGCGTAATAGGCGCCCATGATGTCTGTTTTGGAGACCACGCCCGCAGGCGCGCCGGCATCGGTGATCAGAAGGGCGTTGACCTTGAATTTGATGAGCCGCTGGATCCCGGCGGAAAGATCGGCCTCCCGGGGCAGCGAAATCACCTGCCGCCGCATGGCTTCTCGAACGGTCAACTCCGATAAAATGGTATTTTTCTGTACAATGCCCATACACCGCTCCCCTGAGAGCCTGTTTAAAAAGTTCCACGTGGAACATCGACCGGATGGATGCGGACGGCATCGCTTCCGCCATGTCCCGCTACATCATTTTATCGACCAGGTGATAAAAGAGGTCGGATATGTAGACAATGCCCTCGATCCGGCCGTCATGGAGCACCGGGATCCGGCGGATGTGCTTCTTGATCATGATGTCGAGCACCGCCATCAGATGGGTATCGGGGGTGATCGATATGACGTCCGTGGTCATGATGTCCCCCACGAGAATGGTCCCGGCGCGCACGCAGGCGTCGTCCACCAGCCCGACGATATCAACGTCCTCCATGGCGCCCCAGATATGGACGTGCTTGGGCTGAATGAACAACAGGATATCGTACATGGAAAGCATGCCGACCATGCGGCCTTCTTCATCCGTGACCAGCATGCCGAAAATCTTGCGGCCTTCGGCTTCGGTCGCCTGCCGGAACCGCTTGACCGCCTCGGAGATGGGCATCTCCGGCGACAGGGTATGGAATCGGGGCGTCATGACGTCCTTGGCGGTTACGTTCATGGTGGGCTCCTGTATGGAAATGGATATCGACGTGAAGCAAACAGAGAATAACAGAATTCCTGAAACCTGTCAAACATGGCGACAAAAATCTACATCAATTCTAATGGATTACACTCCACCTTTCCGTCAGCGCCTCCGTATGGACGGCCCAGGGCGACATTATTCTTGAAGCCGGCCGTTTCTTCGGATAGACTTTTATGTTTGGATGTTTATTTTAACGAATTGCGGCATTCAACTACGAGACCGGAGCAACTACGGAGGATAGCGATGGCCATAGAGACCAAGGAAGAATTTCTAAAGAGAATGATGGCGGCGGAAAAGCCCAAGTGCCCCCACTGCAATGAGGAAATGAGCGTCTGGGAGGTGCCGCCCATCAACTACAGCGACGGGCTCGGGTGGGGGGCGCCCTACCTGTTTGTCTGCTTCAACGACGAATGCCCCCTCTACAAGAAGGGGTGGGAGGACCTCGAGGCGAACTACGGGCACCTCGCCTCCTATCGGTGCATCTGCTATCTGGGGGAGGAGAAATTCGAGTGCATGCCCGTTTTCAGCGCCATTGGCGGCACCGGCCAGGTGATTGACGACCAGGCGATGCTCCAGGAGGAGATGCTCAAGGAGAACACCAAGAAGGGATTCTCGATCCTGGCCGACTGCTATGTCAACGAAAATACCGTCGAAATCCTCCGGCTCCTCCTTGATTCGGGACAGCCGCCCCGGGTCCGACTGAAGGCCGCGGAGATGATGGGCGACATCGGCCCCCTGGATGCCGTGGACGCCCTCAAGAGCGCACGGTTCGGCAACGAGAAGCTTCAGGAGATGGTCGACCAGGCGGCCCAGAAGATCCACGAGCGCCACTTCACCCGGGAGTGCCCCTTCTGCGCCGAGGTGATCAAAATCCGGGCCAAGATCTGCAAACACTGCGGCAAACCGGTGGCCGGGGAGTAGTGAGCCCCAGGCCAGCACCCGCCGGCGGCCGGCACCAGGGAAGAGGAGCGGATTTCGCCCCCCGCGGCATCCTGAAAAATGCCCACCTCCAAACCATCGCCGCCAGCATCAAGCTTCGGCGCCCCATGGTGCGGCATCAGGCACGCCGCCTCCTCGAACGCTCGCAGACAACGATCCTGGACTGTGGAGACGGGGTTCGCCTGCAGGGGGTCTATACCCCCCACGGGGATTCCATGCGGGACATCGCCGTGCTCATCCACGGATGGGAAGGCAGCAGCGATTCGGTCTACCTGGTCGCCGCCGCGTCCTGCCTCTACCGCCGGGGGCTGGACGTCTTCCGTCTCAATCTCCGGGATCACGGGCCGACTCACCACCTCAACCCCGGCCTTTTTCACTCATGCCGCACCGGTGAGGTCGTCGGCGCTGTACGGGCGGTCCAGGAGGCCTATGCCCGCCGGCGCCTCTTCCTGGGCGGGTTTTCCCTGGGAGGAAATTTCGCCCTCCGGGTGGCGGCCCGGGCACCGGCGGCAGGAATCGCCCTCCAGCAAGTGGTCGCGATCAGCCCCGTCCTCAACCCGGTCCGCACCATGGACGCCCTCGAGAACGGATCCCGGGTCTACCACGATTATTTCCTGCACAAATGGCGGCGGTCCCTCGAGATCAAGCGCCGCTACTTCCCGGAAGCCGAAGGACTGGACAACCTGGCCCGCCTCAGGACCCTGGGGCAGATGACCGCCTATTTCGCGCCGCGGCACACCGGCTTCCCGGATGCCCGTTCCTACCTGAATGGATACTCGCTGCTGGGGAATGCCCTTGGGGGCCTCGAAGTCGACTGCCATATCCTCGCCAGCGAAGACGATCCGGTGATCCCCGCCGTCGACCTGTCGCATCTCCAGGCCTCCGAGAGCCTCCAGATCGAGCGGACGCGCCACGGCGGCCACTGTGGATTTTTCGAGAATCTGCGATTCGAAAGCTGGGCGTTGCGTCGAATGGCGAATATTTTCAGCGCAGCGGGGGCATCCGATGATCATTTACCGGGGAAGTGATCCCATCCCCCCGAAGGCAGCGGCCGTTGTTTTCCATCCTGGACAAGCGTCATCCGGCCGTCTCCGGTCATCTCGCCGATGAAATAGAGGGGCCTGCGGAACCTCGCCTCGAACTGCCGCGCCAGGGCCGGCGCCTTTGCCGGATCGGCCGCCCCCGCCAGCACGTAGTCCTCCCCGCCGGCCAGGCCATACGCGACCGGATCGAAGCCGAATCTCCGGCAGAACGCAGCCAGATGTTTCGACAGGGGCAATCGGTTGGCGGCAATGCAGATCCCCACACCGGAGGCCTCGGCCACGTGGGCAAGGTCGGCGCTGAGGCCGTCGCTTACATCGATGGCGGCGCGGACCGCTCCGGACCGGGCCAGAAAACGCCCCTCCGCCATATGCGGGCGCGGACGATGATGCGCCCTGAGGAGGGCCCGCAACCCATCGTCATCCGCCGGCAGCCCTTCGACCACCAGATGAAGGCCGGCCCGGCTGTCGCCGACCCCGCCGGAGAGAAAAATCCAGTCCCCGGGCCGCGCACCGTCGCGCCGGAGCATCTCCTGCTCACGAACCGCACCCACAACGGCGACGTTGATGACCAGATCCGCCCGGGAGCCGGTGGTGTCCCCGCCCAGGATATTGACCTCGAATTCACCTGCCAGCGCCCGCATCCCCCGGTAGATGCCGTCGACATCCTCGACCGGACAGTCCCCCGGCACGGCGATGCTGACAAACGCTTCCCGGGCGGTCCCCCCCATGGCCGCGATATCGCTCAAATTGACCGCAAGGGCCTTATGCCCCAGGTCCTCGGGTGATGCAGCGCCCCTCAGGAAATGGACCCGTTCGACGAGGAGATCCGTGGTGACCAGCGCCAGCTCTCCGCCGGGCACGGCAAAGGCCGCGGCGTCGTCACCGATGGCCAGCGCCACGCCGTCGGGGCGGACCAGGCAACCGCGCTGGATCCTTCGAATGAAGCCAAACTCGCCGACGTCCCGGAATTCCATCAGCCGGCATCGATTCTGGCGCCCGACCGGACCTGTGCGGGTGTCATGGCATGGAGTGCATCAAGGAGCCGGACCATGAACGATCCAGGGCCGCCGGCGTCCCGGCCGGCGATCTCACCCGCCAGGCCGAAAACGGCAAGTCCGGTGGCAGCGGCGGTTGCAGGGTCGGGATCCACGGCAGCGAAAGCGGCGATCAGGGCCGATGCCGTGCAGCCGGCCCCGGTCACGAGGCGCATCATGGGATTCCCGTTGGCCACGCGGATGCACCCCCGACCGTCGACGACGATGTCCGTCGGCCCGGTGACGGCTGCGACGACCCCCGCCGCCGCAAGACGCTCCGCCCCCGCAAACGCCGCTTCGGGGGAAAGGTTCGCATCAACCCCCCGGGTCCCGGCAGCGGGTTCCAGCGCCGCGTCCCGGCCCCGGGACGAACCGGGGCATGCGGCTTCCGCAAGGGCGAAAATCTCCGAGGCATTCCCGCGGACAATGCCGACGCCGGCCGTCTGCATCAACCTGCGGGCGGCATCGGTCCGGAACCGCGTAGCGCCGACCCCGACGGGATCGAAGACCACGGTTTTGCCCCTGCCCTTTGCCGTGCGACCCGCCAGGGTCATCGACGCCAGCCGCTCCCGGCTCGGGGTGCCGAGGTTCAGCACCAGCGCATCGGCCAGCCCGGCCATCTCCGCCACCTCCTCGGGTGCATGGG